>NZ_JAAHIG010000100.1:0-26522 GCF_010692305.1 Moorena sp. SIO4G3
TCATTTATGATGCCTTTAGCCGCCCTAAACAGGTGCTAAGTGATGATGCGCCACCGGTGCATTTAAACTATCGCCGTTGCAGGGCAGTTGACAGCCTCCGTGCTCAAGTCGGGGCGCTTCATAGGCTTGTCAGAAGCATAGAGCGATTAAACCTAGAGCGATTAAACCTAGAGCGATTAAACCTAGAGCGATTAAACCATTGGCCTAGACCCTTAAAAGTATTTCGCGGCTGCAGATCCAATCTGGTCAATCAACCAATAGTCATTACAGTAAGTATCTATGGTAGTCAATATTGCTCAAGGGTCTGCTTCACCTAAGATAGCAGCAAAAAATCAACAAGCTCTCCGGCAAGTGTGGGAAACGATTGAGCCTGATAGCTGTCCCTATCGCTACAATTTCCATATGCACACGATTTACTCTGATGGTAAGCTCAAACCGGAAGAGTTGATCAAACAGGCAATTACCATTGGTCTTAAGGGACTTGCCATCACCGATCACCACTCCGTTAGTGGTTATCAAGTTGCTCAAGCTTGTATAGAAAAATGGCAGCAGGAGTCATCTTTCTGTGATTCATTACCCCAGTTCTGGACTGGTGTCGAAATTACCGCCAACCTCCTGAATGATGACGTTCATATCCTCGGTTATGCCTTTGATCCAGAACATCCTAGTTTAAAGCGCTATTTCACTGGCATCGCACCGACCGGTAATGATGCTGAGGCTGGTGCAGTGATTGATGCTATCCATCAGGCTGGTGGTTTAGCAGTGTTGGCTCATCCAGCCCGTTACCGTAAGTCAGCAGATGAGTTAATTGCTGCTATAGCCAACTTAGGCATTGATGGTGTTGAAACTTACTATGCCTACACTAATCCTGAACCCTGGCAACCTAGTCCAAAACAAACTAAGCTTGTGTTGCAGTTGAGTGCTACCTACAATCTATTTAATACCTGTGGCACTGATACTCATGGGTTAAGCTTGCTCAAGCGTATTTGAAACGGAAATCTATTTTGACTTCTGTGGTTGTGGTCAATATCACTAAACGACTTCAGCCGTAAACTGGTATACATCTAGCGATACATTCACCACTGTCATCTGTGATCTAATTCTCATGTCAGAGGTGGACTAGTTACGGCTGGGTTGTTTTCAAGGCTGCGCTATCTTTGGTAAGAAATTAGCGCCAGATTTCTGGCGTTGTTAATGCTATTCCTTGTTGTAGCCGAGTTCGAGATCAGGGATTAGCTAGCTTAGGCCGTGGGGGAAATTCGATGCTCCTTGGCCTTTGGGCCACGCTACGCGAATGGAGCCGCTACGGGAACGCAAAAGCAGCAGCATTAAGCATAAAAACTTTCCCCGCATCTGTTCGATACATACAAGAATTAATTTATCAACGTCTATTAATCGACTTATAGTCCAGATTGATGGCACTTTTGGTATCTATCAATACTGTGAATAACTTTATATTTCTGGGAATTATATAAGTAAGCTCTCCTGAGATAGCTCAGGTAGCTAGAGCTTGAGACTATAGCTCCAGCCACGACTATTGAAGCCATTACATGGTGATTGGCAGTCGGAAAATCAGCTGGATAAGTTTCAGCTCAGACTCTGGATTGAGAAAGTGGTGCGATAAGGGGCGATGTTCTGTCGCCAAGGGAAGGCGCACCCAGAGATAGGAAGAAAAAAACGATTTTTGGAGAAGACTATGATTAAGCCAGAAAAAGATTTTTGCTTCTGTACTTTAGCTCTCCGTAGTAAGTATCGCTCTCTTGCCAAAAAACTAGCAGGAGATTTAGAAAAGTATGCTCCAGGAAAATTATTAATAGTTGCCACAGATGATGTCAACGATTTTAATAACTGTAAGAACGTTTCAGCGTTTAAACACCAGCAAACAGGAATTCTTCATTGTTATCATGACAAACGTTTTGAGGTTGAGAAGGCTTTGTCAAGGTTTAGTGTAGCCATACAAATTGATGCTGACACCAGGATTGTAGGTAGCTTACCTGAAACCATTGAAGTATTGCCCGGAATTACAGCAGGACATCAAGCAAATCTTGTCAAGCATGTAGAAAAGTATAATCCGGAAAGATTAAAGCCCCTTAAACAGATAGCCTCTAAGTTAGATATCCCATTAGACAAGGCAATTTATATAGGAGAATCTTTAGTTTTTGTTTCTAGAGATGGTGGCAAAGAAAAAGAATTTATTAAACAATGGGGTATGATCGGGCGCTATTTTGAGTTAAAAGGTATTCATGGTGGCGAAGGCATTATCTTAGGACTGGCGGCTGCTAAGGCTGGATTGACTATTAGCAGAAGTTCTAGCTGGGACAGGATTAATGAAGTCAAGAAACATCTGGATGCTTCTCATGAGAAAACACAGAAAACGTTTTGGGATTCTCTGAAACGCAAACTGGGCTATCACTATAATTTTAATCGAGCCAGGGTAGCAGCATTAAAAGATTTTGAATTTTACTACCGATAATATAGCATTTGGTGAGGTACTTTCGTCCTAGGTTTTAGGGAGTAGGGAGTAGGGAGTAGGGAGTAGGGAGTAGCGATGCAGCGAGGTAGCGCGGTCTTGGGGGTTCCCCCCATGAGCGACTACCGGTGCGGTCTTGGGGGTTTCCCCCATGAGCGACTGCATCAAGACGGGAATAGGGAACTTCCGATCAGGGAACAGCGATGCAGTGAGGTTTTGGGGGTAACCCCCAAGACCTCACTGGCGTAGTTTTCACGGGGCTGCGTGCCCAACTTGCTTCCCCACACAGCCCCAAAAGCATGAGAGACCGCATCAATAAGCCATTTGGTCATCGAACAATATAGCTTTTTTTAGTATAATGAGGTACAAAATATTTTTACCATCTTACCTCTTACCTCTTCTGACTTGACTGCTCCCTGCTCCCTGCTCCCTGCTCCCTGCTCCCTGCTCCCTACTCCCTAAAAACATGTACCTCACCTAATTAAAAACCACTATAATGCAATTAGTGGCTATATTAGGAATGCTAAATCAGTTGTCAAATGATTTAGCATTCCTATATATTTTTTATGGGTATAGCTTTTCCATTGTATAGTAGTACCAATGAAAAGGCTCACTGCAGTTATGGATACGGTCGTTATTCTAGCTTATTTTAATTTTTCAAAAAATAAATCCAGGTATATGGCTCTTGTCAAAGCACTAGCTTACTTAAGGGAAGACGTTGATATAATCCTGGTTTGTTATGGCTTAGATACTGACAGTATTGTTTCCTCGCAGAATCTTAAAATAATCAAGATTACCTCTGCTTCTGTACTTTGGCAAAAAGAAAGATTCTATAACGTAGCGTTATCCCATTTGACTAAAGAGCATCAATATGTTGTTTGGGCTGATGCAGATCTTCTTTTTACTAACAAGGGTTGGCAAGAGCAATTAAAAGAGAAACTGGAAAGCTACCGACTGGTTCAGATCTTCAATCGAGTCGAAGATGTAAAGCTTGAGAATGGCCATTTTTCCCTAACTGGACTTAGGCGCAAATCCGTGGTCACGAGTTTCAATCGCGATATTACAGTTAAAGATTATTTCAGTAAAAGTGGCATCAGCTTAAGTCTTGGATGTAATCCGGGCTTTGGATGGGCGGCAAAGGCAGCCACCATAACAGAGATAGGCTTCCCCGACTTTATGATTTTGGGTGGTGGCGACAAGGTTTTATTGGCCTCCGCTATGGGATATCATTCGATTTTTGTTAAAGCGCTTTTTTTCAATCATACCTTTTCTAAACTATATCATTCTTGGGGAGACAAAGTTTTTGATACCATTAAAGGACGAGTGTCTTACCTAGAAAATACGATTTATCATATTGTTCAGGGAGATTATAAAAATCGTCGCTATTCTGATCGCCACAAATTAATTCATGACAATAGTTTTGCGATCGCTGATTATCTAAAAATAAATCAATGGGGAGCATGGCAATGGTACGATGAAAACAACGAATATGCTGTAAAAATAAGGAGATACTTTGATGAAAGAGGAGACTAAAGCATTTGAAATTGTCTTTTATGGAACTTCCGGTTGGTTTGACAGCACATCAGGTGCTACTAATTCTGTAGGGGTATTCGTAAATGATAGAGATATTGTTTTGTTCGACTTAGGCACTGGGGTTAGAAAAATAGACAGAGAAAGCGTTCGTGATAAAAATGTTACTGTTATGCTTTCACACCTACATTTAGACCACTGTTATGGGCTACATATTTTACCGATGTTCCAGCCCGCTTCTTTGACGATTGTTATCCATGAAAGTCTAAAGCATTACTTGGAGACTTTGTTTTCTTTTCCGTTTGTGAAGCCGAGAGAGCAACTAAAATTTCCTGTTGATATTCGAGTGGCTAAAGATACAAGCTTGAATTTCGATAATTTTACCATAAAGACTCAAGCCTTAAAACATAATACTCCAGTGATAGGCGCTCAATTGCAATTAGAGAACAAATCTATTTGTTATTGTGTTGATACCATTTTATGTGATTCTCTCTTGAGTATAACTAAGGATTGTGATATTCTCATTCTTGAATCTTGCCCGGTTGGAGGAAAGAAAACAAATGGATTTCATCTTGACATAGAACAACTTAAGGCAGTGCTAACTGCTACTCATGCTGAGAAGGTGATCATAACTCATTTTGGCGCTCGACAGTATCCAGATCCTAAAACCAAAGAGTTGCTGTTTGCATCGATAAAAGATTTTCATCACAATATCGTTATGGCTTACGATGGTCTTGTTATCGGGAGTTAATCCATGAAAAGGCATATAAGCAAACACTATATTATTATTGGTGGGATGAAATGCGGAACAACTTCGCTGTTTCATTCCTTGTCTAAAAACTGCCCATCAATCAACCCATCGAGAGTGAAGGATACTAAATTTTTTGTGGAGCGAGATAGAGGAGGCAACTGGGAAAGAGGTATCCACTGGTATTTAGCAATGTTTCCTCCCTTAAATGGAATAAAGCTGGAGGCTTCTACCCACTATACAAAATATCCAGACTATCCAGGGGTCCCGGCGCGAATCAAGCAAGTCTTGAAAAACGTTAAATTGATTTATCTAGTTCGAGATCCATTACAGCGATCGATTTCCCATTTTTTTCATAACTTGTTAGTCGATAGAGAAAAATTGGATATCAATCAAGCCCTTTCAACTATTCGTAATAAATATATTAATTATAGCGATTATGCCCTACAGTTATCTCAGTATTATGATTATTTCGCTCCCGAAGATATTGTGATCATTAATATAGTCGAAGAAGAGTACCGAAAAAAGTCATTAGAAGCATTAAAGCATTTTTTAGGAATAGAAACAAGTAATCCCTTCGTTCTAGAGCGTATCAACACTGTCAAAGACAACTTTGTGAAAGCCGATAAAAATATAAACATCGCTCCAGATATCATTAATTCTTCAAAAAATAACATTGAGCTAGCTTTAAAATTTGGGTTGAGCCATGATAATCTGATAAAAATGATTGAGCTTTGTAGGGAAAATGCCGTAAATTTTAAAAACTATTATCCATTTACCATAAACCATTGGCTAGACAAGTATAAAAATTATTTACTATATTAATTTTGATTATATGACAAATTTTAATCTTAACATCTACCAATGGTGATTGCCCCAAAAATAGTCTATTATCCTGATGTTACCCTTGAGGATCTAGATGCGGGAGTGATTGTCGCTTATCCATTGCCCGATGAAACCCATGCTTATTATGCAGTGCCAAATTTTATGATTATTGGCGCGCAGAAATGCGGCACTCGCGAACTGCATACCTGGCTCGATCAGCATCCCAATCTTAAAGGTGCGCCTGAAGAGTGCCATTTTTTTGATGAAGTCATAGATATTGAAACTGAATGGATACGCTATCTACTCAATCCTGCTTATTTACTGTCAAGAGACAAGGAGCAGTTGTTGTCTCGTTGTATTTATACATTTGAAAAAACACCAGCTTACTTAGACAAATGGAATCGAAGTGTGCCTATTCCCGAACTGGTTCGTGGAATGATGCCCTCTGGAAAATTCATTGTTTTATTGAGGAATCCAACAGCACGGGCTTACTCAGCTTATCAAATGGGAAGGGCAGAACAAGACGTGATAGGAGCCATTCCTGAATATGTCGATACTGATTTTGTCTCTTTGATTAAAAGACGATTGTCAGCAAGCCAACCCGATCCCTACGATCGCCTGTTAAACGTAGGGCACTATGCCTTGCATTTGGAAACGTGGTTGAACTATTTTTCGCGAGAACAGTTATGGGTTGTGCTATTAGAAGATTTTCAGCGATCGCCTTTTGAAGTGATGGAGAAAATCCTGACATTTCTAACATTGGCTCCCTTTGATTACCGATCGTTGGCTGAACAAAATTCCCGTGGCTTGTGGGTGCTTCGAGGGCAACCCTCAAAAGGAAATGCTCAGCCCTACGAAGCAATTCCACAGGAAGCAAAAGCATTATTAGATGAGTATTATGCTCCTTGGAATAAAAAACTGAGGCAATTAATGCCAGAACTTGATATTAAATGGTGACAACTCGATATGCTTAATCAAAAAGAACGCTCTCAGAATCAAAAACTTTTGATTGCGTCGAATATTGCAATTATCCCTCTTATGACCAGTTTTGGTGCTATTGATGCCAGCTTACTTCAGTTATACGCAACCAGTATCCTCGGTTTGCAAGAAAGTCAAATCGGTTTTGCCATTGGTTTACCTTCCTTACTTATACCCCTACAGATTTCAGGTATTTATTTTGTAAAACGTTGGGGTAGTCAAACTACTCTGATGATTGGTTTTGCTTTACTATTTTTACTGCTACCATTAATGCTGATTGTGCCTATAGTGTATGGAAAAAATCAACTCTTTGGTTTTGCTTTTTTTTGTATTATTATTTTGTTGATGAATATCGTTCATAATACTACAAAAGGAGTAGCTTTTCAACCCATAATTCGGGAATCTACGCTTCCAGAAGAGCGTGGATGGTTTTTTGGGAAAATGCGACTGACTGTGAATGGGTTTAATTTACTTTTTTTTGCTATTCTTTCTGTGACGCTAGGAGAAAAATTAGCACTTCATGATTACGCATATATAGTTGTTTTGCTGATGATGTACTGTTTAGTTGCAGGACTCATAACTGATAAAATTAAAATTTATAAAAATAGTCAATCTCCCTATAAAATCAACCATAATTTTTTAGATGAGATCCGCGAAATATTTTCCAATAAAAAATACCGTTTATTAATAACTATTTTGACTTTATGTTTTCTTTCTTCTTTGCCCCTGTTTGTCACCTATTTAGCAATTGGGTTACAGCTTAATGCCAATTATATTTCCCAGTTAATTACATTAAATATAGTAGGAAATCTGACTGGGATAGCAATTTGGGGGCGACTCATAGATCGCATTGGCTTTATGCGTACCATATATATTATCGTCTTAATGCTGGCAACTGTCGGAGTGCTATGGTTATTTGTGCAACCTATTGAATTGTCCTATGGTTGGTGGCAGTTTTCATCTCTCAGCCTGGTCTTAATTGCTATTATTACTGGTTTTTTACAATCGGGATTGAAAATGGCATTGCTGGTTGGGGTACACAATACTGCCACGGAGCGATCGGCAGTTACAGCATTGGCTTTCTTCAATAGTACCGGAATGATTCTAGGCAATATAGTACCTTTCTTTGTTGGATTTTATTTAAATTTTACATTAGGAGTATGGAGATTTTCTCTGGGTGCTATTAATATTGACAGTTATCAAATGATTGGTTTATTGAGCGCTTTATTGTGTTTGCTGAGTGCAGTGATGTGTTACCGCAACCGTCAGCTGATGATATAAGTCGATAGAGATGCTTCCTGTGCCGGGCGATCGCCATTGAATCTAATACCTCCAAATCCCAGAAGTCAGCAAGGAGGGTTAGTGGGTGCGATCGCCTCTACAAAACTGGCGGATTTAGTGGCAACGGTATTCGAGCAGAATTATAGCCTTTATAGGAATCATGATGTACAAATGGATCCCCCTAAATCCCCCTTAAAAAGGGGGACTTTGAGGTTAATTGTTGTACCTCATACATGCAATTAACGCTATATATCACCTACCAATCATTTAGCAGCTTTGCCATCAAAAGAAGAACAATTTCCACCCAAACCATCTACAATAGCACAGGTATTGCTAGTAATCATGCCAATATAAGTTCCAGTATCACTCCCTTTTTCTCCTAGACCATCAACGAATAACTTTTGGTCTGAGAGTTTAACTTTTGCTTCTCTGGCGACAGTGCCAATAACCTTATCATTTGCTGTTACTTCAGCGAAAATTGTTGGTACCTTACTTTTCTTAATCTTCTGTACCAGTTCTTTCACCCGTGCTGCTGTCGGTGCTTCTTCTCCGCTAATCCCTTGCAACGGATCAGAATCAGAAAAACCGTAAGCGTTAATGTAGTACCCTAGGGCATCATGGGTAGTGATTAGTTGGCGTTGCCCTTTGGGTATGGTAGCAACTTGTGCTTTTACCCAAGCATCCAACTGTTCCAGGTTAGTGGTTAGCTGTTTGGCATTCTTAGCATACAATTCCTGATCATCTGGGTTAACTGCTGCCAGTTGGCTACGAATTACTTCTGCCATCTTGATACCATTTTGGACATCATGCCAAATATGGGGGTCGGGCTCTAGTTCCTCATCACTGTGAGCGGATCCTGTCTTTTCTTCCTCATGGTCATGGTCATGGTCATGGTGATCCTTATGGTCATCCTTATGGTCATCCTTTTCTTGCTCATGATCATGGTGGTGATGTGCTTCCGCCATAATTGGACTAGGCACAGCTTGATCATGCACCGCTATTTTAGGAGCTGGTGTATTAGTGGCTTGAACTAATTTAATAACTTCTGGTTCAAAGTCGTAGCCACCGTATAGAACTAGTTGGGCTTGCTCTAGGGATTGGCGAGCTAAGGTCGTAGCTTTGTAGGTATGAGGGTCTTGACCTGGTTCAATCAGACAGGTCATATCAATGGTATCTTGGGCAATTTCTGTTGTTAAGTCACAAAGCACACTGTAGGATGCTACCACTAGTGGCTTCTCCCTTGATGAGGTTTCGCTGCTTTCACTACAACCACCTAGTGCTACCCCAAAGGCGAGAGCACCACTAGCTAAGAGCGTCCGAAGTTTAACTGGTAAGGGTTTCAGCATAGATCAACCCGCTTAAATTAGTAGCTATCAAGAACAAGAATCATTTTACAAGGCTTAGGCTGAGAACGACAATCAGTTGCAGGCACGCTACACTATGATAGTGGTAGTCGTTCTCACAAAACCTAATGTTAGAAGTCCATAACCTAGGAGTCTGTTACCGAGACACTTGGGCTATTTGTGATATATCCTTCTCCCTCCAGCCAGGACAATTAACTGGTTTACTGGGGCCCAATGGTGCTGGTAAAAGTACTATGGTGAAGGCGATGCTGGGACTGATTCCAGCAGCGAAGGGGGTAGTGAAATTGGCAGCCCGTCCCCTCCGGAGTCAATTAAAACGAGTCGCTTATGTTCCTCAGCGATCGCAAATTGATTGGGATTATCCGATTACGGTATGGAATGTAGTGATGATGGGTCGTACAGTCCACACCGGTTGGTTTAGGTCTCCTAGTCGCCAATCTAAGGAAATTGTTAAGAATGCCTTAGAACGGGTGGGTATGTTCGAGTATCGCCACCGTCAAATTGGCGAACTCTCTGGTGGACAGCAGCAGCGGGTATTTTTAGCGCGGGCTCTAGCTCAACAAGCCGAGTTATTATTTTTTGATGAGCCATTTGTGGGCATCGACAAAAAGACCGAAGATATTATTTTTGAGGTTTTTACTGAACTTAAATCCCAAGACAAAACGTTACTCGTGATCAGCCATGACTTAGGAGAAACCTTAGCTCATTATGATCAACTCCTCTTATTGAATAAGCAACTGATTGCTGTGGGTTCAAGGGCCCAAGTGCTGACACCAGAAAACCTGAGCAAGGCTTATGGTAAGGTGATGAGTTTGGCCGCAGCTTGAGGGGTGAGTGTTGAGTACTTAGTTCTGAGTACGGAGCCTGGTAACCCTGTCAGTCCCAGAGTTGGAGATTAATATCAATCCGTGTAGGAATTGTGAGAATTTTTGTTCCCTGTTCCCTACTCCCAGATCCGCTGTTCCCAGATCCGCTGTTCCCAGATCCGCTGTTCCCTTTGGTAAATACCTGTTAGGGTTCACTGTTCAGCAATGAACCCAACCTAATATATACTGATTCTTGCTGGGCTGGAAAATTGATCAAACAGGATATTACAGGACTCATGACTGACTCTCAAACTGGTCGGATGTTGCTTTCCCATAACTTTGAACTATCAGACGATAGTTTTCCTGAACTAAACCGGGAAGAATTTACTCAGGTATTTGCTGAAGGATTAAGTAACTATCCATCCTTAAAGTGTCGTAAATTAGATCATCCCCATTGGATGGTTGAAATTTTATTCCCTACTCAAGAGTTTACAGCACCTCAAGTTGGAGAATTGTGCGCTCAAGCTCTAGACGAGAAGAGGATTAGTCAAAAAAAGGGAGATTTTCTGCCAGATATATTAATATTAGGAGGTTTAAAGAAAACTCCACCGTTAAGTAATTCTCCTGATACTCTCCAAACCGGAGAATGGGGCGTTGATGTTGTAGAAACCACCTCAGCCAATCAATTTTTAACAGCCCTAGGATGGGATGAAAAAACAGCTGGTAAAACCATCGACAATGTTTTCAAGATTGAAAAAAGGAATAATGCTGCATCCTAAATTTACAGCAGTTTTAAATTGAGTGATTTTTTTAGGGAGCAGGGAGCAGGGAGCAGGGAATAGGGAATAGGGAATAGGGAATAGGGAATAGAAAAAAAATCTGTGTACCTGATAATAGCTAGGAAAAAGCTGTAACTTGCTTATAATTAGTTAGTTATAATTATAGAGATCCTAAATGAATTGTGATAATTTTTTATCGGAATTTCCCTACTCCCTACTCCCTACTCCCTACTCCCTACTCCCTACTCCCTACTCCCTATTCCCTATTCCCTTTTATTTAGTATGAATTGGCTGATTGAGCCCCTAGGTTTTGAATTTATGCGGAATGCGATCGCAACGGCTGTGCTGTTGGGGATATTAGGCGCAGTGGTAGGCAGCTACTTAATTGTACAACAAATGAGCCTGATTAGTAGTGTGATTGCCCATGCGGTTTTACCTGGTCTCTCAATCGCCTTTTTTTTAGGAATAAATATCTCTATTGGTGCCTTTATTGCAGGTGTCCTTAGCGCTTTAGTTGTCGCCGTAATTCCTAAGCGTACGCGAGTCAAAGTAGATGCAGCAATGGCGTTGACTTTCAGCAGTTTTTTAGGTTTGGGAGTGATACTAATTACGGTGCTGAAAACTAACCAACTTGACTTAGAAAATATTCTTTTTGGTGACATCTTAGGGGTGAGACCAGGAGATGTCTGGCAAACCCTGGTGATTACAGCAGTAATTTTACTATTAACAAAGTTGTTCTATAAAGAGCTATTATTCTATACCTTTGATCCTTTAGGAGCGCAAGCTAGCGGTTTACCGGTAAAAGTCATTTATTTTGGGTTAATCTTGGCGATTACTCTCACCATTGTCGCCAGTATGCAGACGGTAGGGGTGTTGCTGGTTATTTCTATGTTAATCGGACCCGCAACTACGGCTTATTTATTAGTCAAAGAATTACATCACATGATGGGTTTAGGCTCAATGATTGGAATTATTTCTAGTGTCAGTGGCATGTATATAAGCTACTATTTTAATTGGCCATCAGGCCCCGCTATTGTAATGGTAATCTTTGGCTTATTTTTCCTAGCATTTTTGTTTAGCCCAAGCCAAGGAATTCTTACGGAACCAGGTATAGCTCGTCGCCCGGCTAAGTTATTGAATCTGCTGAAAGAATTATTGAGATCGAATCGAGGGTAAGCAATCAGCCATCAGCAATCAGCAATCAGCTTAAGCGCTACGCGAACAGCATATCTGCTACGCACACGCTACGCGAACAGCAATCAGCATGTTGAACATGGTAATAGCATGTAGACATGGTAAACTATAACTAAATAACTCAAGACTATTGTAGTGTAAGGGCTAGCAACACCCATGCACTAGACCTCAGCTTACTATAATCTCTGGTCATGGTTGAAAAACTTACAGTTAAAAATTTTGCTGGTATCGACGAACTAGAGATTGAGGTTAAACGAATCAATATCGTGATTGGACCTCAAGCTAGTGGTAAAAGTGTATGTGCTAAACTTCTTTTTTACTTTAAAAACTTTGTTTGGAAAATTTTAGATACAGTAGAAAACGAACAAAGTAAGCGTTACCTAGATTCAAGCTATTCTCAAACTTTTCAAGACTATTTTCCCCCAGATTCATGGGGAGAGCATGATTTCTATATTAAGTATGAAATATATAATGTTTTTATCGAAATTAGTAGAAACAAAAATACTAAAAGCAAAAGTATAATTAATTTTAATTACTCAGATTTTTTTAAAAAAGAACTCTCAGAATTACGCAAATGGCTGAAAAAAATTAAGAAAGAAAGCTCTGATAAAAGTACTAAATTCGAGCGTATTGAAAGATTCGAGCGTATTGAAAGACTTTTTTTGACTAGAGAAGTTCTCAGAGAACAATTAACAGAATTTTTGAGGAGTTCATTATGCGATGAGGCAGCTTATACCCAGCTTTTTATTCCTGCTGGTCGCTCTTTCTTTGCTAACCTCCAAAGTAGTATATTCTCTTTGATGTCTAATCATAATGCCATCGATCCCTTTCTGATAGAGTTTGGTTCCACTTACGAAACTATAAAACGTTTGAATGTGAGAATCATTAATCAAACTGAAAATAGAAAAGAAAAAGAGATAAACGATGAAATCAATAGGCTTATCAAGAAAGCTTTATGTGGAGAACACATACAGGAAAAAGGCAAAGATTTTGTGAAGATGGCAGATGGAAGACGGATTAGTATTGCCAACTCTTCTTCTGGTCAGCAAGAAACATTTCCCCTGACGATTATACTTTCAGCATTACCTTTTTTAGTTTATGCTCGTTTGGCTGGACAAACTGTTTATATTGAGGAACCAGAAGCCCATCTATTTCCAAGCGCACAACGAAACATTATTGAGTTAATCGCCTGTGTCTTTAATTATCATCGGGAAAAAGTTCAATTCTTTATCACCACCCATAGTCCTTACATCCTAATTGCAATCAATAATCTTATTCAAGCTGGTATGCTCTATGAAGAATCTAGGGAGGATGTCTTACCTAAATTAGAAAAAATCGTTCCTAGCTATAAAGCCCTGAGTACCTCGGATTTATCAGCCTATGTCCTAGAAAATGGCAAGGCTAAAAATATTTTATACAATGATACTGGCTTGATCGATGCCAATGTTATTGACGGTGTTTCTGATCAGCTAGCCATTGAGTTCGATGAACTGCTGAACTTAGCTTAAGTATTTATGAAATGTTGCCTAGGGTGTGAGGAATATAAGGATGACAAAAAAATCGTATTATCAGAAAATAGAAGTAAACTAACTTTCCTCAATCCCCAGGGAGATAAAATAAGAATAATTAAAGTTGATGGCTGCGCTATCGTAGATAATAAAACTCTGCGCTGTGATTATCTCCTTGTTCCTACTAATAAAGTAGAAATTTATGTAGAGTTGAAAGGAAGTAAGATTAAACATGCAGTTGAGCAGATAGAATCGACGATTAAGTTACTTTCATATAACCCACAAACAATCAAAAAGCTGTGCTTTGTAGTTTTTACTCGCTTTGGCCCACCCAAACTAAGAACGAATATACAAAATATAAAAAGTAAGTTTAATAAGAAATATAATGCTAAGTTAATAGTTGAAAAAAATCCATATACTTATGATTTAAGTCAGGTCACCATCTAGGAAAAAAGTACGTAAGCCTATGGTTAGGTTTCTTCTTCTTGACTTTCTTTAGAGTAAAGTCACTGTATGCTAACTCAGTCTCCTGATTTTGAGCGTAACTGGTTGAGCTGTGTCTATTTTATAGGGAAGTCCGAAGAAAGGTGACAATTGGGCAACTAGGGAATTGCACTGGGAAGTCTGCTGAAACTTGGTTGCGATTGACCTTGGCCAAAAGGCCACGCTTCGCGAACGGTCACGCTACGCGAGTCACGCTAAGCTTCCGCGCTTGTGCGATTGGCCGTAGGCCACGCTTCGCGATGCGACCTAGGAGCCGCTAAAAGCGATTGGCCGTAGGCCACGCTTCGCGATCGCATCACCGGTTTTCTAGCTAGGGGTCGGGGGCGATCGCGACCCCTAGGTGAATTAGGCCAGACTTAGACTTATGGATGTTAAGTCAAAATGTAACACAGTGCGATCAAGCCCGCTGGTAGGTTAGGTTAAGTTAAGTAACCCAACAATCTCACTAAATTAATTTAACAAAACTCGCGGAATTCCCCACCCTCTTCCAGGGTGGGGATGGATAGCGAGACGACAACTTGTAATGACAAATCATCACGATTCATGTTAGAATAAAGATGGTCGCTGACCCGCCTGACTGACTAAAAGGCTACCTTACAAATGGTCTAAAATCCTATCAGTTTTTAGACCATTAGGTGTACAAAGTACTAGCAGAGCTCAGGGAAGAGACAAGCCCCGGCTGGTTGACCACAGAGTCGTAATTCCAAGGTGAGTCTGCCCTTGTAAACTATATGTCTGCGGAAGGCGGATATCTGCCTGTGGACGCTGAGTAAGACCGTATTGCAGCAGGCGCGCTTTCCAATGGCCGGGGAACCCGGCCTTGGGTCGCGCCTCTGTTTGAGGCATCGGCGGATGAAGCGGGAAGCCCGAAAGACGAATAAAACCGTCCCTGAGTTGACCTGAGAATTGGAAGCCCCAACCTCAGCGAAGCAGGTTGGGGTACTTCACATTACTTCCGCTCAAAGGAGGCAATCAAAGGGTTCTCAGAACATAAGTATTGATTGATTGCTGACAAAGCTTGAGGTTGATGGGAAACATGAGCATCAATGAATAAACCAATTGTTTCTGCTAGCAAATTCCGTAGTAGGTCTTCCGGTTGAGATGCTGGATAGTCTAGGAAAGGTCTACCAGTAGTGGAATCAGATGGATAAGCAATAGAGAAATGATTGGCTCCCTCTAGAAGTAGCAGATAACTATCGTCTCTGCCCCCTGAGATCCCTTCCCTAAAAGTGCGTAACACTGGAGTGGTGGCTTGTTCCCAAGTCACTCCATAGCGGTGGCTACTGTTGGCAATAACTCCATCACAGGTTCCTCCAATCAGCATTAATGGTAAAGCATCAGGTAAAGGCAAGATTGTGCCCGATGGATATCCTAGTTGCTTGCCTCCTGCTGTATGTGCACCATAGGCAAAAGAAGCCACAATTTGTGGAAAGAAGCGTGGATTGGCACTTTCAATTGCAACTCTGCCCCCAGCGGAGTGTCCTCCTAGAATGATGTGTTTTAAATCAAGCAGGCCAGCTAGAACTCCGTTAAGTTGTAATTCCTCTAATGCTACCAATAGGCTTGGTAAAGCAGAGGCTGTTGGAGCTGAACCATAGGTGTTTGGAGCCCACATTGCGATGTCAACACCTGGAGTCAGACCTACTATACCAGGTAAGTTTTCGGCAACCCAGGAGAAAGTGACAACCACAAGCCCACGTTCTGCCAACTTAATAGCAAGCCACTGATATACTTCAGGACTACAGTTTATGCCATTAAAGAAAATGACGACTTTGAAGGGAGACTGCTGAGGATCAGCAGGAACAATACCCATATTTTGTTCCTGATCGCTGCCTGACATCAGGGCTGGATAGAAAACTTTCAAATGAATGGTGTCATATGGAGAGGAAGCATCTTCTACTTTGGTAGACTGAAAAATTGCTCGAATAACCATACCACAAAAACTTGTTAATTCAGACTTTAATGAGCTTATCAATTACAGTGAGCTTTGAAGCACACCCATAGATGGAAGGCTAACGGCATTGAGGCTAGCGGCGCGAGACGCACTCTGGGAAAAGCCAATCCTTTCGCCTTCGGGTCCGTTTCAATCAATGGTTTGGAATTCGTTGATCCTCAATGAGTCGTTCTGACTCAGAAATGGCAAAGTCTCCAACAGCTGACTTCTGAATAGCGGTGAGGGTAGTCTGTTATGTTTTTGGCCTTCTCCTCTGGTGCTGGGGTGACAGAATTACTGCTACAGTAGAGAATCCACTGCCCAGAGCATCCGCTGTGATCAATGGTTAGGAAACCGAGCAACCTCAAGAAATCCAGCACTTCTGTGCTTAGCAAACTAACCGTGAATTAATGATGCGTTACGCTATCACTAACGCATCCTACAAGATCGAATGATCGTACTAGGTTTATGAAAAATGGGGAAAATGGGAAAGGAATCACCTCACGCTGGTATCCCGAAACCCTGAAAAAGCGTATACTTTCCATTGAGAAAATCCGGACAAAAATTCAATTTATTGCCGGGGATGGGTTTGAGGTTTGTGAGCAAAATTATGACCGAAACGATGCTATTTACTTCATTGATCCACCTTATTTAAAAGCTGGTCGCAGGCTCTATCGCTATTCAGCAGTTGATCATGAAGCTGTATTTAAACTTGCTAGCCAATTGGAAGGGGATTTTTTGATGAGCTATGACAATGTAGAAGAAATCAGGGATATAGCAAGTGGCTATGAATTTGCTGTACAACCTATTGCTATGAAAAACACTCATCATGCTGAGAAGACCGAATTGCTGATTGGCCGAAATTTCGATTGGTTTTTAGGGTAGTCATTATCTGACGGCTTTGAGGTCTGGGGCTGCTGGTGAACAGGGGAAGTTAGCAGCGTAAAATTAGGCTGATACAACAGAAAAGGGATAAATCAAGATTGTGAGCTTAACCAGGGGCTTACGATCCAAGGTCAAATAGTGAAACCCGCGAATGTGGAATGACCAGGAATCTTTATAACTCCGATGCTGAAAGTCGCCCTTCGATTGGCTCGTATTCATCTTCCAACAGCCAAGTTTGGGTTTCATCATAGGTTGCTCCAGTAAACACAACCTTGTAATTCTCAGCAGGATCGTACACACGACAACTACCTGATGAATTACCCAGTAACAGCAGGATGTAGGGAGGGGATAGCATGGGGTCAATCCAAACTTCAGCGAAATCCCACTCACTATTGGCTGGGTCGAGTACGGGGAATAACATGGTATTGGTTTTTTCCATCAATCTTCACCTCTCCATAAAACAAGGGAGTGCTTGGGCTACCATCGGGGCTGATTCTGTAACCAATTGAATCAGCGAAGAACAAACCGTAACGCTCATATCCTCGTATGACTCCGGTAAACTCTCCTGTCTCTATGATGGCTTGAGCAACTCTTTCCATTGTGGCTTGATTGTTAAAAACATGAGCCGATCGGCCTCGCCTGAGTAACCGCTGTACTTGTGGTGTGCCAGGTAGATGCTTGGCAATGTGTCTAGAATCCAGAAAAATCTCACGATCGATGCCACTCATACACTAGAAATATCGAGTGTTTTGAGCATACCAAATTTATGGTATCGAGCAAGACCAAAAAACCCCCTCAACTGCAGCTGTATGGCAGGTCATTTTAGGTGGTGGTGCCGAATGGCTAGCGGAAACTATTGTCAACTTTAATTTAACTCCACAGAGTGCCAAGCAAGCTATTGATTCTGCTAATGAATCTCTGGAATCTTTGGCTTTCGCAACAGTAGTGAAAAATCGCGTTAATCGTGGTGGAATTCTGGCTGATGGTGCTAGCTTTATGAAAAATGGGGAAAATGGGAAAGGAATCACCTCACGCTGGTATCCCGAAACCCTGAAAAAGCGTATACTTTCCATTGAGAAAATCCGGACAAAAATTCAATTTATTGCCGGGGATGGGTTTGAGGTTTGTGAGCAAAATTATGACCGAAAAGATGCTATTTATTTCATTGATCCACCTTATCTAAAAGCTGGGCGCAGGCTCTATCGATATTCAGCAGTTGATCATGAAGCTGTATTTAAACTTGCTAGCCAATTGGAAGGGGATTTTTTGATGAGCTATGACAATTCAGAAGAAATCAGGGATCTAGCAAGTGGCTATGAATTTGCTGTACAACCTATTGCCATGAAAAACACTCATCATGCTGAGAAGACCGAATTGCTGATTGGCCGAAATTTGGATTGGTTTTTAGGGTAGTCATTATGTGAAGGCTGACCCAAACGATGTTGGCGTAGCCTTCCCGAAGGATAGCCGATAGTCTGGGGCGACTCCTTCGGGAAGGTTAATTAGGCACGCCAAGGCTTGTGGTAGCTGGGTTTCGTACCTCAGCCTAGCCTAGGATGGTACCCAGGGTAAGGGCAAGAATCAATAAGCCTAGGCTTATTGATAAAAAGACCGAGTCATTCTCAACAAATTAACTCTATTGCGAGTACAGTTATACGAGATTATAGGGGTTTCGAGCTACGATCAACCGATATCCAGCCAATGCACATTATGGGCGATTTTTTCTTGCGCTTATCCTGGGATGGTACCGGACAAAGCAGAAACTTGGAAGGTCCTCAATTGGAATTCCCTCATCGCAGGGGCCAGTAAACTTGAATTCCTCTGCTTCAATAAAATCACCAGTAACATTACCGACTAGATCATAGTTTCCTGAGAGTTCCAACTTCTTGACTGGTGGTCCTTGTTTCAAGTCATCTTCTGTCAGCTCGACCCAAATAACATTGGGGGATAAAGTTGATTCAAAGTAATAAACGTTGCTAAGGTGATTTGCTGCTGTTCGCCAAATGGTAGAGGAAATATTGGGTTCTTCTGGATTAGTTAATTCTTGGAATGGAGCTGATGCATTGCGAATGACCGACATTACATTGGCCACTGTTTCTCTGTCGGACTGAGGAGTAGGTAGATTTTTTAGGTAATAGCTCGCTCGTACATACCTGTCAGCTGCTCGGTCTGTTCCAGGTAGCATAGCATCGCCACCTACTGATTCCCAATAAGCATTGAGTGCTATTTGCTCATCGTAGATAGGAGAGTTGGTCATCACCACAAATTCCTTTCCATGGTGAATAACCAGCTTGCCTTCGACGTGTTCAAAGATAGCCGAGTCACCCAGTGCATCTGAAATAGAAAAATGGACTGTAGCGGGATAGCTGGTACCACTGTCGCTAGGAAGCGTTGAGGTAACGACTTGTAACTCATCGTTCTCCAATGCACTTACGGCTTCCTGAACCGTTGCAAAATTGTCCAAAATATACTGAATATATGCTGACCATGATATTCCCTCACGGGAGGTGTCACGCTCGCCGAAATCTGCTTCGGCAAGAAACAGCATATTTGCCATCAAGCCTTGGTCATTCAACCCATCAATAGTAGCTGTATCGTAGGCAGCAGCGATCACAGTTCCATATTTTGACTTCCACTCAACAGAATTCTTACCTACTACCCCATCTCGCTCCATTCCAGCCGGAAACATCCATAGATTAGATTTAGAGTCTTCATACCAATCCATACTGCGGCCAGTGACAGCATAGGTCGGTGTGACGTCTTCTGTATAATAAGACGCATGAATAGCCCTTGTACATGCTTGAGCATCACTCAAAAAAACCAGATTTATGATTAACCCACAGATCAATAATGCTTTGAGAGTTCGCACAATGAAGTGCATAACTTATGCCTCCTGTCTTTTTACATGTAGATTGCACCAGTAAGAAATGTATCATATGCTTCCAAATTTCTCTAGACCTTGCCACTAGTGATCGCGCCACCATCTCAACCCACCTTTGAGAACCTCGCAACTCAAAGGACTTGGACTCACGAGCAAGCGCTACGATCATCAGTAACTCTGACCTTGGCGACTCGGAGGGATTGGAATTATAGGCGATCGCCCCGCTCTTACTCCCTGGGAGAAACTGTACCTACGACCTGGGATGCTTAAGGGCTTTGAGGGCAGCAGCGGGAGACTAGCTTTGGGGAAAAACCAATCCTTTCTCCTAGTCGTTCGCTAGGGTAAAGGGTTGGGAATTCGTTAATCATAAATGAGTTTAAATGACTTATAAAAGGATTTAAAGGACTCCTATTGCTGACTTATGAATAGCATTGAGGGTAGTTTGTAGTGTTTTTGTCCCTCTCCCCTGGTGCTGGGGTGACAGGATTACTGCTACCGTAGCAACTGGTCGCCAATCCGTAAAGCGGGGAAAAAAGGCGGTAAGTCGGAAAAGGAGTCTATCGATAGCGCCAGGGAAGATCTGGCAGATAGGTTAATTAGACCGTAAGCATTAAGCTGTCAGTCGTCAGCCGTCAGCCATTCCCGTAGCGTGACGCATAAGCTGTTCGCGTAGCGTGGCCAAAGGCCTTTAGCACCTCAAGTAGCGTGCGCGTAGCGCTATAGCTGATAGCTGATAGCTGATAGCTGAATCCTTAAACCACTACTATCTCAAGCGACACCATAGTCAGTGTACTGCCGCTTATAAGGAGCCTGTAAACCCAATACAATATCGTCTCTTGGAACGCCCATCTCAACTAAATCCTCAGCAGGATTAAGAACTGTAAGATTTTGCTGAAGCCAAATTTTTCCGTCTTTGATATCTAAATGCACTATAGAACGGTAAATCCGATTACAATCTTCCCAACCTACATTCATCCACTGGTAATGATCCCGAACAGTATCAAAAATGAGTTGTACTTCGACCTCATCATTAGAAACATCATCGAAAAATAGGGGGTTGGTAAGGGGGATAAATGGATACCCCTGTCATTCATGCATGGGTTTGAAGTTACCGTAAGACAGTGGTTTGTTCGCGTAGCCGACGCTACGCGAACAAACCACTGTCTAAGGTTTCGTCTCCGAGGAATTTCTCCCCCTTAAATAAACAGCAGCAGACAGTGCTTTAAAAGCTATAAGAGTAACCATCTTTCCTGTGTACAATGCTGCAATACTTATGGCTGATTCCTTGTATCAGTCCATTTTTTGTTGTGATATTGAATGAACCCGTTTTTCGAGTAGCAATTCTTCCGGTGTAAGTCCCGATTTTCTTGCCTTTGGTTACAATCGCTTTTACAATATCACCAGTTTGAAATCCTTTGACAAATTTGAATCTTGGTAGATAACGAGATGGGAATCCAAATTTGTCAGTTCTACACATTTGACGAGTGCCATGTCCTTTAGCCACAATCAACAAGGGTTGATAACTTTCAACGTACAAAGTCTCAACTTGTCCCACATTTGCAGCATCTAACCAGTGAGTTTTTGGTAGATTTTGACGACATCTGTTGTACTTGGTTAATCCACCTGAACCGGTTTCGATACATAAACCCGTGGCTTTTAGTTCATGGAATAATCTCCATCGAGTTGAGTTAACAGCAGCGGTATCTGCTAAGGATTGTCTAGCGAAAGAGCGAATAAATTTCAGAACATCTTGCTTTTTCGACAAGAATTGTTCAATTTCCTTATTGCCCTTAGCTTGATTACATTTACGACAAGCAAGAGTTAAATTACTTACTCGATTTGAACCCCCTTTAGATTTGGGCTTAATGTGTTCAATCTCTAATTGAGTATTAGTTGTTTCACAATAAGCACATTTTCGATTCCATTTTTCGAGTAAATACTCCCGGACTTCGTAACCAGAAAGCTCACCTTGTTGATACTCCATACCAGAAATATCAGGATTCTGCATTTTTTGAGTGTCGAATCTAACCAGCTCTTGAGATATTCCAACAACTGGACAAATTCTGATTAGCTTCTTAACCCAAGTCATGATGTTGTGTACTCTGGACATTAAGCTGGGAGCTAGCCAACTATCAGGTTTCTTACGATTCAAAAATCTCGGTTTTCTGTAACGAGTCTTTCTGTTTCTGCGATCGCGTCTGACTTGTCTCCTAGAGGTTAAAGATTCCCGAATTTCCGAACCTCTATGAGTCAACTCAGCTCCCCAAACAACTACATTGTTTTGAACAATTGCTAATCCTGTTGTTTTGGAACCAGGGTCAATCTTTAATTGATGTTCATGGGTCACACATTCTGATCCCTCCAAGTCTTGCATGATGATTGTGAATGGATATCTTCTAAAAACTTTAGCCCTACCTCCCTTGAGCAATATTCTCGCTCGGGCAGGTTTACATGGGTCTAATGGTTTTTTGTTATTATCAAGTACGAAAACTCGCATAATGCGAATATTCTCCTATTTCTAGGGTAAAGTTCGCCTTGCTAATGTTATTGGTCGGTACTTTCTCAAACACACTGGCTTAACCTGATAGACCTGTTTAATGCTTGAGTTCTAGAGCTTGGAACTGGCGTCGCATCCCAAGGTAGGAACTTTAACACTTACCAATAACGTAGTCCTCTAGGGACTTAAGCTGGTCAAGTGATGAGCGCGTGCAACCCCCGAATTCATTCGTGGGGATTTCTAGACTCCCAGGCTCTTGACCCTTGGCGTACTGGTTCAGTAATCTCTGAAGGTACTCGCGGTATTGAGCTACTTTCTCCATTCAACCATAACCTCATCGGCGGGATGATACACAATTATAAAGACCTGATACCGTTGTATACCAGCATGCTTTAGCCTACAGATCCCCTGTCAGAGTTGGAAGTTATAACCCCTATTGCTCAGGAGCTCAAGCCTACACTCCCCTACCCTGGCGAGTCTAGCTAGGTCACTACAAAAGACTACAGGAAGAATTATGCCTTGGAGTATCAAACACAAAATCCGTTACAGTATGTAAATAAACGAAGTTACCTTTTTAACCCAGGCACAATGGTATCCTCTTCCTCGATAGCTGTCAGAGAACTCCCCATATTTCCCCTACCTGAAGTCGTTTTATTTCCTGGACGCCCTCTGCCGTTACACATTTTTGAATTTCGCTACCGAATCATGATGAACACGATTTTGGACAGCGATCGCAGATTTGGTGTCTTAATGTGGGATCCTGTTAAACAGGAACCAGCTACAATTGGCTGTTGCGCTGAAATTATCCACTTTCAGCGTCTTCCCGATGACCGGATGAAAATAGTAACCTTAGGTCAGCAGCGGTTTCGGGTCTTAGAGTACGTTCGTGAAAAGCCCTATCGGGTTGGACTAGTGGAATGGATTGAAGACCAGCCACCAGCTAAAGACCTCAAACCAAAGGCAAAAGAAGTGGCACAGTTATTGCGGGATGTTGTGCGTCTTTCCGCTAAGTTGACCAACCAGAAAATTGAGCTACCAGAAGACCTGCCCGATCTACCCATTGAGTTGTCTTACTGGGTTGCTAGCAATCTATACGGCGTAGCCTTAGAACAGCAGGCACTTTTAGAGACCCTGGACACAGAAAAACGTCTAGAACGGGAAACAGAAATTCTCACTTCTACTCGCAATCACTTAGCGGCACGTACTGTACTCAAAGATGCCTTAAATTAAGCTTTGATTATAAGCTTAAGACAGAATAGACCTCGTAGCAATAGTATTTTATTGATACTGTTTTCATCAATTATTTTCCCTTCCCTTGTCCGAAGTTACCTAGTCCCTATTCGGTGCTACCAGCGCTATAACAACATTTTTATTCACGGTTGACGGTTAACTGTTTACAGTCAAATTATCGACATTGATGAGGGTGTAGCTGCCAAAAATCTTGAGGATTTCCTGATCAGGGATTATTTCCTCAAGAGCGGCTTTAAATAATGGTGCATAGAGATCTGATTCCAGTTCAATAAAGAATATGTACTCACCAAGTAATCGCTTGGTGGGACGAGACTCAATCCGACTTAAATTAATACCTCGACGGGCAAATATCTGGAGTGGTTTAGACAATGATCCAGGTATATTAGCAGGAGGACTAAATGCTAAGGAGGTATGACTACCTCCAGGAGATGGCTTTAAACTCAGCACCCAAAATCGAGTGAAATTATCGGGATAGTCATTAATGTTAGATGCGAGTACTGGTAGAGTATAAAGCTTTGCTGCTCGTTCAGATGCGATCGCTGCTGCATTGTGATCTTTGTCCAAAAATTGTAGCGCTTCAGTAGTGGAGTTGGTCGGTACCAGTTGCACTGATGGCAGAAACTGCTCCAACCACCGCTGACACTGAGCCAGGGCTTGGGGATGGGAATAAACCGTTTTAATTTCTGCTATGGTTGATGCCCGTGACATCAGACAATGTCTGATTGGCAAAACCAGAGCCTGTTGGATTTGGAGCTGATCTAGTTGCCAAAGCCGATCTAGTGTCATGGCGACACTGCCTTCAATGGAATTCTCTACAGGTACCACTGCTAGATCAACTTGTTGGTTAGCTACTGATTGTAAGGTTTGGCCAATGCTGGGATAAGGACACAAGAGGGATGGTTGACCCTGTTGTTTCTGGAGTCGCTCAGCATAAGCTGTGGCAGCGGCTTCTGTATAAGTTCCTGGTGGTCCGAGATAGGCAATAGAAAGTGACATAATAGACAATATAATTTGAGTTGTGAACAAAATCGTTTAGGGAAGGGCAAGAGGCAATAGGCAATAGGCATGCTAGCAATAGAGGCAAGAGGCAAGAGGCAAGAGGCAAGAGGCAAGAAGCAAGAGTTAATCAAGTAGATAAGGATTTTTAGTCAGGTCAAAAACTGTAATCCTTGTATTGATTCAGTCGCTATGATAATTTTTTTGTGTGATCATAAATTAGCATTTGGTTTCATGATATAGTTAGTAATATTATCTAGATTATGGTGGGTTAATTGTCATAAAATAATCAATAAGAAATTAGGATTATATCAGATTTTTAGGTGCTTTGTATTGATTAAGAAGTTAACTGTAAGCTATTGAAAAAAAATAGCCCTAAGTTAGTCAGTATATCAGTTATTAGTAGCTGGGGTATTTTTAGGCTTGTTTGGTAATCGAGGAACCGATAAACAGCAAGCGCAAATATTCTATTTTAAGAGTAAAGCAGGGTATCTTTATCTGCCCTAGTTAACGTTTATTTCTTTCATGATGGCATCGGTTTTTGAAAATTTCCAACCCCTAGCTGCGATCGCTACCACTCCTACTGGGGCTCAAATCCTGCAACCCCTCTGTCAAACTACTGGTGCAACCCTTTGGGTACCGAATTCTCTGAGCACCCTAGAACAGGTTGCTGTCTACAAGGGTTCCCTCAAAGACCACATTGCCTCCCTCTGGCCAAACCACCGTGCTTTGGTGTTTTGTTTGGCAGCGGGAGCAGTGGTGCGCTTAATTGCTCCTTTGTTAACGGATAAATCCAGTGATCCAGCGGTGGTGGTAGTTGATCAAGGGGGAGGTTTTGTAATTAGTTTGTGTAGTGGTCATCAAGGGGGGGCAGATCAACTGACACGGTTAATTGCTTCCCAACTTGACTCAAGGCCTATTTTAACGGGAGCAGCAGCAGATTTAGGTCTACCTGGAGTTGATGTCTTAGGTATTCCCTTTGGCTGGTATCGGGGAGAAGGGGATTGGACTAGAGTCAGTGCTGTGGTTGCCCGTGGGGAAATAGTACAGGTAATTCAAGAGGCTGGTTCCACTCTTTGGCAAGCTCATCTTAGAGATGGACATCCTTTCTATTTAGGATTTCCAGAGGATAGCGCTACAACTGAATCCGAGTCTATCTCACCCAAAGCCAGGATTTGGATTAGTGCCACCCACCAGCAATTTTCCCCAGAATCCGATTTACCAAACGTCCAGTGGTATCCACGGGTACTGTGGGTGGGAATTGGCTGTGAGCGAGGGACATCGAAGCAGTTGATTGAAATGGGGATTCGGCAGACCTGTGAGCGTTATGGTTTATCAGAAAATGCGATCGCAGGAATTGCGACTATTGACCTGAAAGCCGATGAAGTCGGTATAGTCCAATTGTGCCAAGAGCGCCATTGGCCCTTACGCACTTTCCCAGCTGAGGTACTCCGTTCCGTAACCGTACCCAACCCATCGGATGTAGTGGCGGCAGAAGTTGGTACTCCTAGCGTTGCCGAAGCAGCAGCTCTGTATAGCGCTAAAGAGTTGAAGGTTGGAGGTTTTAACCTACAAGCGACTAACTTACAACCTTTATTAGTTCCCAAACAAATAGTCAAATCAGCGAATCAAGTAGGAGCAGTAACTGTAGCGATCGCTAAATCCCCAGTAGAATACACTGGACGTATTGGGAAACTGTTGCTAGTGGGTATCGGTCCGGGAAATCTTGACCAAATAACCCCTGCAGCTAAAACTGCTATATCCAGCGCTGATGCTGTGATTGGTTACTCCCTCTATATCAATTTAATTGCAACCTTGCGACGTCCAGGACAAATTATCGAAGCGTTACCGATTACCCAAGAAACCCAACGAGCAAAACGGGCTATTGAACTGGCTGAGTGGGGATTAACGGTAGCAGTGGTTTCTTCTGGTGACTGCGGTATCTATGGTATGGCAGGGTTAGTCCTAGAAGAATTGCGCTCTAGGGGCTGGGATGGTAAGACACCCCAGGTGCAAGTATTTCCTGGTATTACAGCCTTACAAGCTGCTGCCTCTCGTGTGGGAGCACCCCTGATGCATGATTTTTGTGCCA
>NZ_JAAHIG010000101.1:0-26517 GCF_010692305.1 Moorena sp. SIO4G3
GTAATGGGTAATGGGTAATGGGTAATTGCCTTTTGCCCATTTCCTACTCCCTACTCCCTACTCCCTACTCCCTACTCCCTACTCCCTACTCCCTACTCCCTACTCCCTACTCCCTACTCCCTATTCCTACTTCCTAAAACCAAAATAATCCTCTTTTTTATTATCCCTTAAAAAATCCATATAATAATATTTAAGATTACTAAGACAAGCAATAGTAAGCCATTTATAATTAAATCATGACGACTTTCGTTGAGCTTTTTACCTAAAACTAGGCTGCCGCGCTCAAGAAAGTATTTTTTCATAAACCCTGGAACTTTTTCATAGTATGGCTTGTACTTTAGCAGATTAATAATTAGCTGTATTAAGCCATAGGTAGTCAAAATTAATAGGGTAATTCGGTACCAGGAATAGAGGTTAATCATGATGTCTGACTCAGGATATATTTGACCAAAATAGCGATAATTGCTGCGGCAATGCTGCCGAGTAAACTGATTCTGACAATCCGATTGTACTTGCGGACTTGGATCTCAGCCATCTTTTCTGCCTGTCTTTCCATATAATTTTCTAGTTCCTGAGCTAGGGTGGAAACTACGGCAATGATCAAGGCTGCATCATCAGCTAATCCAGCTACGGGAATTACGTCTGGGACGGCATCAAAGGGGGATATTAAATAGATTAAGGCTGCGATCGCTAACGCTTTTCCCTTCCAAGGGGCATTAGGGTCCCGGACCATTTTAGCTAAAGCTTGAATTTTCGGCCAAATTTCTTTAATTGCTCCCCGATTCATCCGTTCTAAGTTCTTGTCAATTTTTTGGATGTCTTCTGGCTTGGTATTTTGGAGCAATTTATGAAATATTTCTTTTATCCTCCCCCGGTTCATCTGATCGAGGCTCTGGTCAATTTTCTGGATGTCATTGGGGGAGATATTTTTTTGTAATTTTTCCAGTAGTGTTCTAATTTTGCCAGGGTTGCTTGCTGCTGACTTTTCCGACCGTTTGGGGGTATCTTGTTTAGTGCTATATTTTTGAAATTTGCTGAGTATTCCTGTAATTTTGCTTCTAATTTTGTCAGTGTTGCTTGGTTCTGGATTCCTTAGCCTTACTAGGGTATCCTTAAGAGTTCCTGGTTTTGGTAATTTGCTCAGTAGTGACTGAATTCGCCCAGGTTTTTTTTGTTCTAAGGTCTGGTCGAGGGATTGGGTATCCTCTGGTTTTTCTTCTGGTTTTTCCTGTTTTTGAAATCGCCGAAATAGTCTTTCCTGTAAACCCATTACTATTAACCTTCTTCTATCGGAGGATTTATCTGTTTTAGTTGTTAACGTAAGCATTCAGCCGTGAGCCGTCAGCCGTCAGCCGTCAGCATTCAGCATTCAGCTGACGTAACAAAGATTAAACGAAGCTTACTTGTTTTATTTAAAAGCTCAAAGCTCAAAGCTCAAAGCTCAAAGCTGAGAGCTGAGAGCTGATAGCACCTCAAGTAGCATCTCAAGTAGCGCTAATCGCTGACCGCTGAATGCTTACTTGTTAACTAGTATAATGACCTTTATGGTATGCTTATTGCTAAATTAGTCCCCAGTTGTAGACCCATCTACAATAGCCAGCCTGTTGAGCCATCAGGGTTTTGTGTTGGTTGTTGAGTTTCAGTTTGGTCTTGAGAGCGTAAGCATTCAGCCGTGAGCTTTTAGCTCACGCGTGCGCGTTCAGCCATCAGCCATCAGCCGTCAGCCGTCAGCCGTTGGCCAACGGCCAAGGCCAAGCGTGCGCGTAGCGCATTAGCTGATAGCTGTTGGCGTAGCCTGCGCGTAGCGCATTAGCTGATAGCTGAATGCTTACTTGAGAGCTTTGTAGATGTTTAATACACTTGTCACAGCTTTTCCGTTAACTATGACCAACTCCCCTGGTCTTTCCCCAGCAGCTAAAGTGAGCACCCAATCCTTTCATTCTAACCCACTGCGCCAGTGGTTAACTCGCTTTTCCCTATCCCTAGGCTTGAGTCTAGTATCTACATTCAGTGCAATTCCTGCCCTAGGAGCAGAGCGAATTACTTTCTTCGTTTCTCCCTTTGGACAATTTAATATAGGGATTGAAGACTTGGAAATCTTTGCCAAAGATGGCACAATGACCAGGCAATTTGCCTATTATGCCAACTTTGCTACACCAACACAATTAGCAGCACTGCGGATTCTACTAAACAGTCGATTTAATATTTCTCCCAGATATGTTTATTTGTTCACTCGCTTACCGGTGGGTAAAACCTTACTGCGCCGATTGGGGAATGTAATAAAAGCAGATTTTAATCGCAATGGTTTCTATCCTTTGCGGGGTGCTTTAATTTCCGCAGCTTCTGATCCAGAAGGCTTGAGCGTTATTAATGTATTGCGTAAATTTTCCCTAGAAACTATTTACCTGGATGTGGAACTAATTTCTGATGTTACTGATGAGCTATCAAGGCTCTTTGTGGGAAACAAGGTTGTCTTTAGTGCCGTTAAAAATCAGGCACAAATAGAGGGAAAAGGCTCAACATCGTTTGATTTTTCAGCAGAGCCAGATCTCAGGAATCCTGGAGGAATAGGTTGGCGTAAAGAAACCTTTGAGGTTTATAACTCTGAGCGTCAAGCTTCGTTTCCCGTTGATATTTATCTACCTAGGTCTTCAGACCAAGGAGCAATAAGAGGCTCGATTCCAACTCTGGTTATTTCCCATGGTTTGGCTTCTGACCGCAATACCTTTGCCTATCTAGCGAAACATTTAGCATCTTACGGTTTTGCAGTTGCGGTGCCGGAGCATATTGGTACTAGTTCCGAACGCATTAATCGAATCTTTGCTGGCTTCGCCACTCCCCTCAATCCTACTGCGATCATCCATCGTCCTTTGGATGTGAAGTATTTGTTAGATGAACTTTCGGCTAAAGCTAATTCTGACCCGAGTAAGTTTGGTAAGCTCAATCTAGAAGAGGTGGGAGTAATTGGTCAATCCTTCGGAGGCTATACTGTTCTTGCTCTAGGAGGAGCTAAGCTCAATTTTGAACAGCTGACTAGTGAGTGTGATACTGCTCGACAAAACAATTCATCCTTGGATGTATCCCTGCTACTCCAGTGTCGAGGTACTCAACTACCCCCAGAAGACTATAATTTGGGAGACGAACGGGTAAAAGCGGTGATTGCTGTTAATCCGCTCAGCAACCCGATCTTTGGTGAAGCCGGAATGTCACAAATTCAGGTTCCGGTCATGATGGTCTCAAGTATCAGAGACCTCTTTGCCCCACCTGTAGAACAACAAATTACCCCCTTCAGCTGGCTAACTACCCCAGAAAACTATCTAGTGGTGACAGAAGCAGGTACTCACTTTTCCTACTTGGGTGGGGAAGGAGAGGGTGTCTTACCGGTTCCACCTGAATTGATTGGGCCAGATCCTGCGATCGCTCGTCCTTACCTGATGGCACTTAGTACCGCTTTTTTCAAAACCTACATTGCTAAACAACCTGAATATGCTTCCTATCTCAGTGAGTCCTATGTCAAAGAGATTAGTCAAGACCCATTGAATCTGTTTCTGCTCAAGTCTTTTTAATTCCGACTCCCCTATATAGCACTACGCACTATGGTGTTTGACAAATGAAGAAAAATTAAAATCGCTCAATCCCTTGATTAGTAAGCTTTTTTCTTCACTATTGCCTGTTGCCGTCTTGATGCAAAGCGCGAGTGGGGGAAACCCCCAAGACCGCGCTGCATCGCTATTGCCTATTGCCTAGCGCTACGCGCTATGGTATTTGACATTGATACAACTAGCAAAAGCTGTTCTAGTAAACTATTGCCTATTGCCTATTGCCTATTGCCTATTGCCTAGCGCGTCGCGCTATACCACAAATTTTCCTTAATTCTGTTTCCTCTTCATGAGTGACTAGGTAATCATGGAGCCAATCACAACTCTGTGCCACTAAATCATCTAGATCAAAATTCCATAAAATTACGGTGTTGTCACTACTAGCAGTAGCGATAGTCTGGCCGTCTGGGCTAAAGGCCACGCTATTGACAAAGCCGCTATGTCCGGTGAGGGTGTACAGGTGTTGGTTTTGGAGATTCCACAGTTTCACCGTATTGTCCCCACTAGCAGAAGCGATAGTCTGGCCATCTCGGCTAAAGACCACACTATAGACAGATGCGCTATGTCCAGTGATGGTGTATAGTTCCTGGCCTTTGTGATTCCACAGTTTCACCGTGTCGTCCCAACTAGCAGAAGCGATAGTTTTGCCGTCTGGGCTAAAGGCCACGCTAATGACAGGTTGGCTATGGCCTTCGAGGGTGTGCATGTGTTGGCCCTCATAATTCCACAGTTTCAAGGTGTTGTCCCTACTAGCAGAAGCGATAGTCTTGCGGTCTGGGCTAAAGGCCACGCTATTGACAGATTCGTTATGTCCAGTGAGGGTGTGCAGGAGTTTGCCCTCATAATTCCACAGTTTCACCGTATTGTCCCCACTAGCAGTAGCGATAGTTTGCCCATCATAGCTCCAGGCCACGCTAGTGACATCATCGCTATGCCCTTTGAGGGTGTGCAGGAGTTTGCCTTGGAGATTCCAAAGTTTCACGGTGTTGTCCCTACTAGCAGAAGCGATAGTCTTGCGGTCTGGGCTAAAGGCCACGCTATTGACAGGTTCGCTATGTCCGGTGAGGGTGTGCAGGAGTTTGCCTTGATGATTCCAAAGTTTCACGGTGTTGTCCCCACTAGCAGAAGCGATAGTCTTGCCATCATAGCTCCAGGCCACGCTATAGACAGTTGCCCTATGTCCAGTGAGGGTACGGAGTGGTTTGGTTTCTAGATTCCAAAGTTTCACGGTGTTGTCCCCACTAGTAGAAGCGATAGTCTGGCCATCATAGCTCAAGGCGAGGCTAATGACAGGTGCGCTATGTCCAGTGAGGGTTTGCAGTTGCTGGCCTTCTCGATTCCACAGTTTCACCGTCTTGTCCAAACTAGCAGAAGCGATAGTCTGGCCATCATCGCTAAAGGCCACGCTAGTGACAGCTTGGCTATGGCCTTCGAGGGTGTGCAGTTCTTTGCCCTCATAATTCCACAGTTTCAAGGTGTTGTCCAAACTAGCAGAAGCGATAGTCTGGCCATCATCGCTAAAGGCCACGCTATAGACAGGTGCCCTATGTCCAGTGAGGGTGTGCAGGGCTTTGCCTTCTCGATTCCAGAGTTTCACCGTGTTGTCATCACTAGCAGAAGCAATAGTTTGGCCATCATCGCTAAAGGCCACGCTATAGACAGGTGCCCTATGTCCAGTGAGGGTGTGCAGTTCTTTGCCTTCTCGATTCCACAGTTTCACCGTCTTGTCAAAACTAGCAGAAGCGATAGTCTGGCCATCTCGGCTAAAGGCCACGCTATATACAGGTTGGCTATGTCCGGTGAGGGTTTGCAGTTCTTTGCCTTCTCGATTCCACAGTTTCACCGTCTTGTCCCCACTAGCAGAAGCGATAGTCTGGCCATCATAGCTAAAGGCAACGCTATTGACAGATTTGCTATGGCCTTTGAGGGTCTGCAGGTATTTGCCTTCGATATTCCACAGTTTCACCGTCTTGTCCCCACTAGCAGAAGCGATAGTCTGGCCATCTCGGCTAAAGGCCAGGCTAGTGACAGGTTCCCTATGTTTGTCTAGGCTATTAGACTCTTTCACTCCATACAGGGATTGCCGTAAACGAGCGATCGCTTTAATTCTAGTATTATCTTGTACCCAATTAGCATTTTTAAGTTTTCCTACTGCCTTTAAACTCTCTTTTAGAGCATCAAAGGGTTGATTTGAAAGAAAAAGAGTTTCTGAAAGTTGACTCAGGGCTTTAATTTCACTTCTGGTTGCCTTTCTAGCCTGTTTAGTTGAAACAACTATCCCCAATACCAACACTCCAATAAACGCTCCCGCTACTAACCTGCGGTTACGGGTGATTTGCTTGTGCTTCTGATTGCTTACCTGAATATACTCCTCAGCTAGCCCATCCAACATGCCCAACTTGCCATGCTCGTTTAAATACTCCTGGGCTTCTACTAACCTCCCCCCTTGTAACAGTACACCGGCATCATCACGCTTCTTACCCTTCTGCTGCCATTCTTGGGCTGCCGCTTCCAGCTTACGTTCGATCACCATTGCTTCTTTGTAAGTCTGCTTCCACTCCAGCAACTTTCCCCAGTGGCGAATCAAGGCTTCATGAACCACATCCAAAACCACATCCTGGGAATTTTCCTGATGGCTTCTAGTAATCAAGCGGTTGTCTGAACTGGCTAAGGTCTGGCTCACAGCATCGAGCAGTTTTAAACTGTGGTGAGAATTGACTAACTCCCCCAGGCGTACTCGTCTACGGGTATCGAGAGTATCTCCGACTTGAGTTAATTCCAAGAACAAACGCCTAGCTACATTTTTTTCTTCCGCTGAGAGACTATCAAATACCTGATTTGCTCTCTTTTCGAGAGTTCCCTCAATTCCCCCTAACTGTTGATAGGTTTCTAAGCGTAAAAACGTTTCCTGCTGCTGTCTTGACTGTTTCCATAATTCGGTCAGAGTATATTGGAGCAGGGGCAGGCTGCCTGGATAATCTTCCACATCGTTAATCAGTTGCTGTTTTAATCTCCCTTCAATCCCTAATCCTACTAATTCCGCCGGTAGTGCGATCGCTTCTTGATGCAAAGCGCGAGTGGGGGGAACCCCCAAGACCGCGCTGCATCGCTTCTTCAATTTCCTGACGGTTCAAGTGTTCAACATTGATGTAAGGTCTATTAATCTTCTCAACAAATTCAGTATAGTCTCGCAACCGCCCCCGAAAGTCAGAGCGCATGGCGATTAATACAATTAGATTGTTGGTATTCTCGATTAATTCAATTAAACCGTTAAAGAATTCCAGCCGTTGGTCAGGTTGACTCATAGTGAAGCACTCTTCAAACTGGTCAATCATCATGACCACCGGAGTTTTACTAGAATTCTCTGGCTGGGCGTTGCTGAGGGGAAAGCCCCCTAAATCCCCCAACTTTGGGGGACGCAAGAAAGTTTTGTTCCCCAGAATTCTCTGGCTGGGCGTTGCTGAGGGGAAAGCCCCCTAAATCCCCCAACTTTGGGGGACGCAAGAAAGTTTTGTTCCCCCCAAAATTGGGGGGCTAGGGGGGCAGAATCATAACCAGAATCAGCCACACCCTCTGGGGGACGCAAGAAAGTTTTGTTCCCCCCAAAATTGGGGGGCTAGGGGGGCAGAATCATAACCAGAATCAGCCACACCCTCTCCCTTGTTCTCTAAAAGCTTCCCCTTCTCCAGCACCTCCTGTAACCTTGGCTTTGGTGTTTTTTGAGGAGCAAAAGGTTCCAGATAATGCCAGCGATCGCTTCTTGATGCAGTCGCTCATGGGGGGAACCCCCTTTGGCCGACTGCATCGCTTCCGGGAATTGCCTGACCTAACTTCAGCTGATACAATAATCCTGCTCTGAGTAAGGAAGACTTGCCACTACCGGAAGCACCTAACACTACTAGCAGACGGTCTTTATTTCTAACTCGCTCAATTAACTGCTTGGTCAACTTAGAGCGACCGTGAAACACCAGAGCATCCTCTGGTTTTGCGGTAAAATAAGACAGAGACCGATAGGGGCATTTATCCTGAAAGCTCAGTTTCGGAAACTGGGTAGTCAGTAGAATCGCTTGTTCAGAGTTAGCGATTAAAGGACGTTGTCCAGTCCTTGACATCCGCTGCTCAATAAACTCTGCCAAATTATGACTAGTAACAATACCATCCGGGGAATTTTCCGGATTCAATCCTGCCAGTAACTCCCTGGTAAATACTCCTTGTTCATGGCTAATCTCTACTCCCGGTTCAAAAGAACGAGTGGCAGTAATCAAGCAGTAAATTTTCTTTGTTGGAATAAATTTTAGTAACTCGCCACTGTAGCAACAATCTAACCAAATCACTACCTGTTTGACTGGGCTAGTTGTGATTTGCTCACCCAACTCCCGCAGAGGATAGCCATAAATTCCCACATCAGGAAAGGCATCACTAGTGACTAAGAAAACTTCCTCAATACCATCCACCTCTTGTCTACAGCCATGGCCTGAAAAGAAGAATAGGCCAGTTTCTGGGGGTTGGTTCGGAGGTGGAGGATTAAACAGATTAGCGACTGCTGACCTTAATTCCTCTAATTTGACTATTCCTCTGTTCGGTAGTGCTCCTGCTCCTTTTTGGGTCAACCCAAGGGGTAAGTCCTGAATCCGAAACGGTTCATAGCCATACTGCTCTAATCGTTGAGCGACATTTTTACCGTCTAATCCAGCAACGGTCAGGTCGTTAAAGTTGGTGTATTCTGGATAACGGTTAATCCCAACAATTAGGGCTTCCCATTCCGGTGTCATTGGAGCGAGGTTGTGAGATTTTTATTAGGGTAACATACCGTAAGCATTCAGCCGTCAGCTGTCAGCCTTCAGCCGTCAGCCGTCAGCCGTCAGCATTCAGCTTAAATTAAACCTCGTTCGCGTAGGGTACGCGTAGCCCATAAGCTGAACGCGCACGCGTGCGCGTAGCCCATAAGCTGAATGCTGAATGCTGAATGCTTACTGGCAGTTGTCAATTGGGTCAAATACGTACGCCCTTGGGGTTAATCGGAGTAGTCGGTGACAGAAGGAGGTACTCACTTTTCCTACCTGGGTGGGGCAGGAGAGGGTGTCTTACCGGTTCCACCTGAATTGATTGGGCCAGATCCTGCTATCCCTCGTCCTTACCTGATGGCACTTAATACCACTTTTTTCAAAACCTATATTGCTAAACAACCCCAATATGCTTCCTATCTCAGTGAGTCCTATGTCAAAGAGATGAGTCAAGATCCATTGAATCTGTTTGTGATCAAGTCTTTGCAGGACACTCAACTCAAGTAGGAACTGTGTGTTACAAATTGGTGATTTTACTACAGAGAATGATAATTTACCAAGGAGCAATGTCCATGCTTACTCTATGATAAAAGAGCAGAACTAAATCTAAGATTTGCGTCATCAAGGGATATATTAAGTTATAATGGCTTAGAAGCGTTTGAGGTTATTAAAATAGCCAAATATGTCAAGCCCTCTGAGGCAGCATAAAAACTCGAAGTTCATGTCAGAACTCTTGTGCGATGGCACAATGAAGGAAGGTAAAATCAAAGCCATCCCCCCTCTGGACAAAAAAGATATGAGGTTGAATCCTACACTGTTGGAATCGAAAAAGACCGAGCCACAGTTATCTACGCCAGAGTTAGTTCCAAAAATCAACGATCTGACCTTAATAGAAAAATTGCCGCCATCAGTAACTTGTACCCGACAGCAGAAATCATCAGGTGCGACCCGTGATGGCGAGCAATCCCTTGACCGTAGGTCACGCTACGCGAACGCCATCACGGAAAGCGCACCTATAGGGAAATCGGAGAAGGCCTTAACTTCAAAAGAAAAAAAGTTACAGCCTTATTGGGGAGAGTCATGCAAGGAAATCTCCCAAGAATTATTATCGCACACAAAGACAGATTGGCAAAATTCGGTTTCGACTTCTATCAATGGTTTTGTGAGCAATTTAACTGCACAATCCTGGTTCTCAACGAGAAAAACTTGTCTCCAGAATCAGAAATGCTTGAAGACATCATCGCCATCCTACACTGCTTCAGTAGCCGAGTATATGGACTCAGGAAATATAAAACTGAGGTCGAGGAAGATCAAAATTTATCCAAGCTCAGATCTAAAAAAAGAGTGGAATAAATGGGTAGCAGCTTGTAGATATTGTTTTAATCAAGCCATTGCTTATCAAAAAAAACATAGCAAAGTTGGTAAGCAAAAATTACGCAATATCATCATGCAATCCGAGTTACCTGAATGGGTGAAAGCAACTCCTTGCCATATAAGACAGAATGCAATATTTGATGCGCATCAAGCTTACTCATTCAGTAAAAACTGTAAATTTAGAAGTTGTCATGCTCCCAGGCAAACACTTAAATTTAACAATAGCAACTACACCAAGGGTAAATGGTATTCAAGATTAACCAAGCGATGCAGCGCGGTCTTGGGGAGCCAGTGCGGTCTTGGGGGTCTCCCCCATGAGCAACTGGCGTGGTTTCCCCCATGAGCGACTGCATCAAGACAAGGAAAAGATTTTCAAAGTAGCGAACCCATACCGATCAGCAGTGCTTATGCTACACGAATAATAAAAACTAAGTGTGGGGATTGGTTTGCGGTTTTTTTAGAAGAAGTAAAACTAAAGACTAATAATGTAGATGGAATAATTGCAATAGATCCGGGAGTGAGAACTTTTCTGACAGGATTTGATGGCCAATCATTTTTTGAAATTGGAGTTGGGGATATAGGAAAAATAACAAGATTATGCCAACATCTGGATCGGCTAATGAGTAAAATTGGTAAATCCAAATCGAAAAGGCAAAGACAAAAGATGAGAAAAGCGGCAGCAAGAAGTCGAAAAAGAATTAGAAACCTAATTGATGAATGTCATCGTCAGGCGGCTTCTTGGTTGAGTAAAAATTATTCATACATCTTATTGCCCACTTTTGAAACAAGCAAGATGACAAAAAAGAAAAAACGAAAAATAAGAAGTAAAACGGCAAGACAAATGTTAAGTTGGTCACATTATAGGTTTAAACAGGTATTAAAAAATAAAGCTGAGTTAAGTGGCTGTCAGGTAATTGATGTGACAGAAGAATTTACCAGCAAAACTTGTACAAGATGTGGCCATATTCACCCAAAACTGGGTGGGAATAAACTGTTTAAATGTCCAGAATGTGGACATGAAATCAATCGTGATTTTAACGGTGCTTTAGGCATTTTGCTTAAAGCTTTGAGGGATACCTCCTTCACTTTATATAGTGATGCTATTGTCATACAAGACGATAATATATCGCTTTGTAGCGCATAAATGTATCAGAATCCATAATGGAGTGACAAGTTTTTGGTCAGGATGAGCCATACTATGAAGGAACCTACCAACCTCACACAACAAATTAAGGTTAAGGTAGAAGATGACCGCACAGGTATGTCGGTGGAAACCCTTAAGCGAGCCTTTGCTGATAATCTTTATTATATCCAGGGCAAAAATCAGTTTTTGGCTACACCCTACGATTACTATATGGCTCTGGCTTATACGGTAAGAGACCGGCTACTTCAGCGGTGGATTAAAACCTTAGAAACCTATACTCGAAAAAATACTAAGACGGTATATTACCTGTCAGCAGAGTTTTTGATGGGTCGCCAGCTCACTAACAATTTGCTGAACTTGGGAATATATGATCGGCTCAGCCAAGCTCTCCACGAATCTGGGCTGGAGCTAGATGACCTGAAAATCCTGGAAGCTGAGCCTGGTTTAGGGAATGGCGGTTTAGGACGGTTGGCTGCTTGTTTCCTGGACTCCCTGGCAACGTTAGAAATTCCTGCTGTTGGGTATGGCATCCGTTATGAATTCGGTATCTTTGACCAGCGGATCATTGACGGTGGTCAAGTTGAACGTCCTGACAAGTGGCTACGCTTCGGCAACCCTTGGGAAATCCGACGCCCAGAATTAACCGTTGAGGTGAATTTCGGGGGTAAGACAGAATCCTACAAGGATGAGGAAGGGCGCTATCGGGTACGTTGGGTTCCGGAGTGGCAGGTTTTGGGTACTCCCTACGATATACCAGTGCCTGGTTACAAGAAAAATACGGTCAATACCCTGCGTCTGTGGCGTGCTGGTGCCAGTGAAGAATTTGATTTTCAGGTATTCGACAGCGGGGACTATACCGGTTCTGTTACTGAAAAGATCTATTCTGAGAATATCTCGAAAGTTCTTTATCCCAATGATAATACTTCCCAAGGGAAGCAACTACGGCTGGAGCAGCAGTATTTCTTTGTTAGCTGTTCCCTTCAGGATATTATTAATAATTATCGACGAACTAATAGTAATTTCGACCTGTTCCATGAGAAAATTGCGATTCAGCTGAATGATACTCACCCATCGATTGGGGTAGCCGAGCTGATGCGGTTGTTCTTGGATAAGTACAAATTGAGCTGGAATCGAGCTTGGTATATTACTAAGAACACTTTTGGTTATACTAATCATACTTTGCTAGCAGAGGCTTTGGAACGCTGGCCAGTTAGCCTATTTGAGAGACTCTTACCGAGGCACTTAGAGATTATCTATGAAATCAACCGTCGCTTCTTGGATAATGTGCGTCTCAAGTATCCAGGTGATAATGACCGGCTCAGACGAATGTCCTTGATTGAAGAAGGATCTGAGAAGTCTGTGCGGATGGCTCATTTAGCCTGCGTAGGTAGCCATGCTATTAATGGGGTGGCCGCACTGCATACGGAATTGCTGAAGAAGGATGTGCTCCAAGATTTCTATGAATTGTGGCCAAATAAGTTTATTAATATGACCAATGGGGTTACACCCCGTCGCTGGCTATTGCTGAGTAATCCTCAACTGTCGGAACTGATTACTGAGAAAATTGGGGAGGGTTGGGTTACTGATCTAGACCAGCTCAAACAGTTAGAGCAGTTTGTTACTGATGCTGAGTTTTGCGATCGCTGGCGCAAGATTAAGCAGCTGCACAAGCAAAACCTTGCGGATTATATTCTGCTACACAACAATATTAAAGTTGATCCTAATTCCCTGTTTGATGTTCAAGTCAAGCGGATTCACGAATACAAGCGTCAGTTGTTGAATGTACTCCATATCATTAGTCTCTACAACCAGATCAAGGAGAATCCCTCGATCGATATCTTGCCCCGAACCTTTATTTTCGCTGGCAAAGCAGCACCGGGTTACTACTTGGCTAAACTGGTGATTAAGTTGATCAACTCAGTAGCAGAGATTATCAATGATGACCCTGATGTAAGCGATCGCATAAAAGTAGTTTTCTTAGAAGGCTTCTCGGTTTCCCTCGGAGAGCAGGTTTACCCAGCAGCTGACCTTTCAGAGCAAATTTCCACTGCTGGCAAGGAAGCCTCTGGAACTGGCAATATGAAATTTGCCATGAATGGAGCCTTAACCATTGGTACCTTGGATGGTGCTAATATTGAAATCCGAGAAGAAGCAGGAGCAGACAACTTTTTCCTGTTTGGTCTAACTACTGAGGAAGTATACGCTCTCAAAACTGGGGGATATAACCCGCAAGAATACTATAACAACAATAAAGAGCTCAAGCAGGTCATCGATCAGATTGGCTCTAGGTACTTCTATTCCCGTAAGCCCGAGCTGTTTAAGCCACTGGTGGATTCCCTACTGTACGGCGATGAGTACCTGCTTTTGGCAGACTACCAGTCCTATGTTAATACCCAGAAGCAAGTAAGCCAAGCCTATCGGGATCAGGATCACTGGACTCGCATGTCGATTATCAATGCGGCGAATATGGGCAAATTCTCTTCAGACCGCACGATTCGGGAGTATTCTCAGGAAATTTGGAATGTTGAGCCGATTTCCGTTGACCTAGACGAGTACGACCAAGACTCTGCTGGGTTGAAGCGAGTAAGTGAACTACCTTAATTAGGGAGTCGGGAGGGTGGGGAGATGGGGAGATGGGGAGATGGGGAGATGGGGAGATGGGGAGATGGGGAGATGGGGACCCACACTCCCTCACAGGGGTAGGTTTTTTACTTTGGAGATAGGTAAAACGGTAATAGGTAATAAGTAATAGGTAATAGGTAAAACGGTAATGGGTAATGGGTAAATGGGTAATGGGTAATCGGTAATGGCTAATCGGAACCCACCCGACACCCCGACCAGGAGGGGAAGAGCGGGAGATGGGTCGGTAATCGGTGGAAATTCTGGTAGATTGTAAGACATATTTTCCGAAATTTCTACCCCATGCCAGTAACTACTCGCCCTGCTAGGTAAAAAACCTACCCTTGTCAGACCCACACTCCCCCCTCTTCCCCTATTCCCTATTCCCTATTCCCTATTCCCTATTCCCTATTCCCTATTCCCTCTTCCCTATTCCCTCTTCCCCTATTCCCTATTCCCTATTCCCTATTCCCTCTTCCCCTATTCCCTAGGACCAGAAATAAAATGAAATTACCGACTTTTTTAATTATAGGTGTGCAGAAGGCAGGAACAACTTCTATTTATAACTACTTAACGCAACACCCTCAAGTTTATATGAGTCCGGTTAAGGAAACCAATTTTTTGGAGAAAGATTGGGAAACGTTACCTCCAGACCTAATAACTCCTAACAAAAATAGAATTGATACCTTTGAAAAATATTCTCAACTTTTCCAAGACGTGAAGGATGAAATAGCGATTGGAGAAGCATCCCCTAACTATTTGTTTCATTATAAATCATCGTCTGAGCTAATATTGCGTTATTTGCCCGATGTTAAACTGATTGCTATTCTCCGAAATCCCATAGACCGAGCTTATTCGGATTATTTAATGCACGTTCGGGAAGCGACGGATGTAGCGGGTAAGCTTCAACCTTTAGCGGAACAGCTTAAGTTTCGCTCTAAGGGGTCGTTTACCCTAAAAAAAGGACTGTACACTGCTCAATTAAGACATTTTATCGAAACGTTTAATCGAGATAAAATCAAAGTTTATCTCTACGAGGATTTATGTAAAAATCCTGTGGCTTTGCTCCAGGATATGTATCGGTTCATTGGAGTAGATGAAACGTTTATCCCGGATGTATCCAAAAAAGCTCAAGTGGGTCAAGTTCCTAAAGTAAAATTGGTTAATGATCTGTTGCGGAAACAAAATCCTCTCAGAACTATGGTGGCTTCTGGACTAAAGTACATCCTGCCCCTGGAGGTGAGGCAAACTGTTCGTTCGGCGCTAATCAACATCAACTCAACTGATAAGAGAAAAGCTGGTATTTCTAAAGAGGAACGGCAACAGTTGCTGGAATTTTATCGTGATGATATCCTGAAACTCCAAGATTTGATTCAACGAGACCTTTCGGTTTGGTTAACTGTTTGAGTGTAAGTAGTCAGCGAACAGCGATTAGCGCTACGCGCACGCTACGCGAACAGCGAACAGCGATTAGCGCTACGCGCACGCTACGCGAACAGCTATCAGCATATGCTTACGAATGGGCGATACTGGGTTCGAACCAGTGACCTCTTCCGTGTGAAGGAAGCGCGCTACCCCTGTGCTAATCGCCCATAATTCTCTAGTATACCATAAATTACGGTCACGTGACAACTAAAGTTTGGCTTAAAAGCTGATTTTTCTGATATCCCTTGATGCTGAGTTAGTCAACTGTCGATAAAGCTAGATATAAATTATCCAAACTATACTATAGCATTTTAATAATACCACCGATTTAGAAGTTGACAAATACAATTGAGTAATGTTAAATTGTCGCAAGAGTTTTAAGGGTCAGACCCTCATAAAAAGTAAACTCCAAGCAACCATTGAAATTTTAGACCTTACTTAACCCTGACACACTTAGCCCTGACATACTATATCCATGAGTCAGTTAGTAGTCTTAAAACTGGGAAATGGTAATTGTCAGGAAGGTTTTCCTACTGTTATCGCTCAACTTTGGGAAACAGATCATCGTAATCTGATGCAGTTTACTGGAGGTTTGCCTGCTGCACCGGAACTGCCCTTACTCTACAAACGCTGGCAATTAATGTATGCAGCACTCTACCGAGGCTTCAGCTGCGATCGCCGTCTGGAAATTAATCAAGTTAGTATCACTAATGTTTCACAAGCTGAGTTTAGGAATCTGTCTCAACAGTTAGAAGAGCAAATTAATACCTGGCTCAATGCTGAAGAATTTCGCAACATTGAATGGCGAGTGCGAACTAAACTAATGCCGTCTGAAGAAATTAGGGTAATTATCGAGGCGGAAGATCACCAAGTGCGACGATTTCCTTGGCATTTGTGGCGTTTATTTGAAGATTACCCCCTGACAGAAGTGGCGTTGAGTAGCCAAGAGTATGAGCCAGTCACGACACCAGATCGAGAGTCAACGGGTCAAGTTAGGGTATTAGGAATTTTAGGAAATAGTCAAGGGATTGAGGTTGAAAAAGACCGCGCTTTACTTGAGCAGTTACCGGAGGCGGAAACGGTTTTTGTGGTGCAGCCACAACGCCAAGAGCTTAACCACCAGCTTTGGGATCAACAGGGATGGGATATCCTGTTTTTTGCGGGACATAGCAAGAGTGGTCCCGATGGTAAAACCGGTTACATAAGTATTAATCAAACTGATAGCTTAACGATTTCCCAGTTAAAGCATGCTCTGAGAACAGCTATTACGAATGGTTTGAGACTGGCAATTTTCAACTCTTGCGATGGCTTGGGATTGGCACGGGAATTGGCTGATTTACATATTCCTCAATTGATTGTGATGCGGGAACCGGTACCCGATCGAGTGGCACAGGAGTTTTTGAAGTGCTTTTTAAGGGCATTTGCTGGTGGAAAATCCTTATATCTGGCGGTGCGGGAAGCTAGGGAACGGTTGCAAGGCTGGGAAGATAACTATCCTGGTGCTAGCTGGTTGCCAGTGATTTGCCAAAATCCGGCTGTTGTGCCGCCGACTTGGCAACAGTTGCGCGATCGCAATAAATTGGCTTCTGTTTCAGGTAGCTCCCGTCAGGCTCATGGGTCACAAACCTCAACAGATGCTCAACACATGATGCGATTGGCTGTAGCAGGGGGTCAAGCTTTATTGCCCAGTACCTCCCCTAGTGCTTCAGACCAAACGAGCTCCGACAAACCATCCCATTCGTTTCCGATGCGGTCACTATGGCGCGATCGCGTTTTGTTACTCAAGGCTAGTGTATTCGCAATGGCTTTGGTGATGGGATTGCGGTGGTTGGGACTATTGGAAGGGCTTGAACTAAAAGCTTTTGACCAACTGATGCGACAACGACCCGATGAAAGACGGGACGAGCGTCTGTTGATTGTTAAGGCTACCCCAGAGGATATTAAAAATCAGGAACAGCAACCGAAGCATGGGGCATCGTTATCAGACGATACTCTGACTCGGCTATTTGAGAAACTCCAGGAGTATGAACCGATAACGATTGGCTTAGATATCTATCGTGATTTTCCGGTGGATCCAGCTTACCCTAAACTAGCAACTTACCTGGGACAAAAGAATCTATTTGGTATCTGTAAAGTTAAAGATGCTAAGGCTGGGGACACCGAAGGGATTTCTCCACCCCTGGAAATTCGGCCAGATCGGATTAGTTTTAGTGATGCTTTACCTGACCAGGGGGGAATCCTCCGTCGCCATCTGTTATCTCTGGACTCACCAGACCTGACGGATAAGTGTACTGCTAAGAATAACCTTAGCCTGCTACTAGCCCTATACTATCTACATGGTAAGGGTATCGAATGGGGTTACACATCAAATCAGGCATCAAATCAGGAATTATGGATTGATGCGCCAGATTTGGGTAAAGGTAAAACCGTTGTGCTGAAGCAATTAAATTCCTATACCGGTGGCTACCACAGAGTGGATGCAGCAGGTAGACAAATCTTGCTAAATTACCGTTCCCATCGCTCTCCTGAAGATATTGCCCTAACAGTCAGTGTTGGTGATATTCTCAATGATGAGATTCCTGCCCAGCGCCGGTCACAACTGAAGGGTCGGATTATTCTTGTTGGTGTAGCCGGTGCAATTAATACCAGTAGTGATTACTGGCTCACCCCTTACAGTCCGAGTCAGCCCCTGAGCCATAAGCGAACACCAGGAGTGGTGATTCAAGGACATATGGTAAGTCAAATCCTGAGTGCGGTTCTGGATAATCGACCCTTGTTGTGGGTTTGGTCAGAATCAACAGAAGTGCTGTGGATTTGGGGTTGGTCTGTGGTGGGAAGTGTCATTGGTTTGGTAATGGGATTCCGCTCAGGCCAGGCTAGGAGTATGCATTTCCTAAGTGGCTTGGTAATCTCGACGGCAGTGGCACTTGGTGGTTTGTATGGCATTTGTTATCTGTTTATTTTGGAAGGGGGTTGGATACCGCTGGTGCCATCAGCAATGGTATTAGTGCTTACTTCGGTGGGTATGGTTTTGGTAGTACGTTATACAGGATGTTCAAATCAGATGTGACACTAGGATTGATGGCAAAAGGGAACTTCTGATACCCAGCTAGCATCTTCCTTGGCAAAAGCATCGGAGTTGACAATGGTGAAAATTAAACTGCTTTATGGGATTGCGTTTGCTCTGACGACTCTCAGCAACTACCCAGCACAAGCGCAATTGATGGAATCTACTGGCAATAGGTCGGAATCTATAGCAGTAGAGTTTAAAGAGCCAGATTATTCAGGTGATGCCCCGAGCGGACGTAGGCGAGGTACAGGTAGTCGTGGAGATTGTCCTATGGCTGTTTCTGAAACGGGAGGAAACCTAAGGGTGACACCTGTGATCCATAAAGATAGTAGGGGATGGACAGTTAATGAGTCTCCGACTATCTGGGTTCATGTTTCCTATGAATCTGAAAGTGTTGAGAGGGTGCTTTATGGGGAATTTTCCTTGCAGGATTTAACAACTCAGACCAAGCTTGCTCCAAAATATCTCCCTGTTACTTTGCCAAGTCGGTCTGGTGTGTTTAGCATACCTCTTCCATACTCCTTAGAGGTTGGTAAGTGGTATCGCTGGTATCTGATCCTTGATTGTAATTCCCCAGATTCGTTTGACAATGACTCGTTTTTGTTTATTGAAGGATTTTTGAAACGGGTTGAATTGCCAGAGTTTAAGCATCAGTTAGATAATAAAACCTCACAGAAGCTAATTACAGTTTATGCTAAAAATGGCATTTGGTATGATGCCTTGAATGAATCAGCTAAACTTCGTTGTAGTAATCCACAAAATTCTACTTTTACTGAGGCTTGGTCCCGATTGTTGAAAGCGGTTGAATTGGAAGAAATTGCCCAGGAAAGTTTGATCTGTCGGGAGTCGTTGAGTTTAACTACAAGGGAGTAGGGAGTAGGGAGTAGGGAGTAGGGAGCAGGGAGTAGGGAGTAGGGAGCAGGGAACAGGGTTTGATGGTTTTTTTATGTAAAGCTATCAGCTATCAGCTATCAGTTATCAGCTATCAGTCATCAGCTATCAGTCATCACTCACCAGCTATCAGTCATCAGCGAAAGGCTAACGGCTGACCGCTGACCGCTGACCGCTGACGGCTAAATGGTTACTTTTTGATAACTATCTAATTGAAATGCACAACGGCTTAGGCGATCACTTTAAAGTCAGAAATCGTCTCAATCCATACCCGTGCTCCACAGTGTAGGGGTTCATCTGGGCGATACATCACCCGACAGGGGCCATTGACTTCGACAGTATGACCGTAAGTGTTTTTAGAGCCTCGTTTTACGGTAATCACGGGATTGCGTTCGCCGGTGTTGTGATTTTGGCGAATGACTTTTTGATTAACGTGGATGACAGCCTTAGTGTAATTTGTACGCTTTGACCAATTCCGCTTTGGTCCGCGAGTACCAGGGGTGACCACTGGCATGCCATCAAATAAGGGAATTACCCAAGTTCTACCGACCTTATAAGCACCTTTGACTCTGCCCTTGCTCAACAGGAAACGGACGCGAGTGGCAGAGATACCTAGTAATTCAGCGGCTTGTGCGGTAGAAATCATCATGGCGGTAAAACCATTGCTTTAACGATATTGTTATATTAACACAATTTTTTAAAAGATGCAAATAGTGGGTGGAAAGGGTGGGGAGCGTGGGAGGTGTGGGGTTAAAAAAAACTATTGCATTAGCACTAGGAGTGGTGTGGGTGGTGTAGGTGGTTAAAAAAAACTATTGCATTGTTGCAATATCAGCTCTTGGATGGTGCGTTACGGGGCGGGTTGTCTCAGGGGAGAACAGGAGAACATCAAAGCAAGCCCGCCCCTAACACACCCTACGCACTACGCACTGTTTCTGGCGTTAGGATGGTGCGTTACGGGGCGGGTTGTCTCAGGGGCGAACAGGAGAACATGAAAGCAAGCCCGCCCCTAACACACCCTACGCACTGTTTCTGGCGTTAGGATGGTGCGTTACGGGGCGGGTTGTCTCAGGGGCGAACAGGAGAACATCAAAGCAAGCCCGCCCCTAACACACCCTACGCACTGTTTGATTAATGATCAAAATAAAAAAAATTCGGTCAAGTTCTGGTTAATTCCAATCCTTGACCGAATTATTTCTTGTAATAGTCAAGAGCCCTAGGGTTCTTGACTATGTGTTCACCAATTCATTAGGAAATTATCCCAATCAACAACATACAAACTTAGGTTTTAGACTTCAGACTTCGTACTTTCTCCTCAGTTTTGACTTGTCGCCAGCGATGCAGCGCGGTCTTGGGGGTTTCCCCCATGAGCGACTGCATCAAGACAGGGATTGGGATCCCTGGCAAGTTGCTATCTTAATCTACCAACAGATGTCGAATCAATATACTGATCACCTCACCAGAATTTCCGATAGGTTGAGGAGTGCTCCACTCATGAACTTGGGCGTAGCCACGGCTATAAAGATTATAGATTGTGACCCGCACGGTTTTGGGAGAACCGATCAATACATGTTTGATTTGCTCCCGTCCTGGCTGCCCTTGGCTAAATAATTCAGGGAGATTAGGATTGTTGGGATTATACTCAAAATTTGGGAGAAAGTTTTCGATGTCCATAATGTTTTTTTTGCTGTTGTATTGGTGACATTTTTATGGTAATAAATGATTATTGATTTTGTCAAGTAATTTTTGATTTTTTTTTTACGTCAGGGGGTATATAATAATTTTTTTTTGCTTAATTTTGTATTAGCGATCGCGTAGGATAGCCTACGGCAAATCCCTTAGTGAATCAGAGCATTACATTTAATTTTAAAGATTAATTTTGGGATAGCATTTAAGTTGAAGCGATTATCATGGGATAGTATTTAAATTGATAAGATATTTATGGGTTCCCGTAGCGGCTCCTAGATACCATCTCTTTCTATGCCATTTACTTGCTCGATCCCCCCCAGCCCCCCTTATCAAAGGGGGGAGTCCAGAAATCTATCTAAAAAGTCCCCCTTATTAAGGGGGATTTAGGGGGATCAAAACCCACGGCAAAAACCACAAGCTCAATTCTTGTAAAATGTGCGATCGCCAACAAAAACAATTTCATCTGCCTTATAAATCGAATTTAGTAAGCAGAGCTAGAGAATTAAGGAAAACTATGACACCAGCCGAGAAAAAGCTGTGGTGTGACTATTTAAAAAATCTTAAGTTTAGAGTCTTGCGACAAAGACCGATAGGGAATTTTATTGTTGACTTTTATTGCGCTGCTTTAAAATTAGTGATTGAAGTTGATGGAGAGTCTCATTATACAGAAGCTGGCCTTGCTTATGATAAAGAAAGAAGCCACATTCTTGAAGGTTATGGATTAAAAGTAATTCGATTTACCAATGATGAAGTATTGCACAATTTTGAAGCAGTGTGCGTTCGGATCAGCAGTGAGCTTCCCCCTAACACAACTTAGAAATTTTTCAAAATTCAATAAGTTAACTTTTCTAGCAATTCTCTATACCATGAGTGACAAAGAGATCCCCCTAAATCCCCCTTAATAAGGGGGACTTTGAGGTTTAAAAGCTTACCTCGTAAATCCTATAAATGCTATATAGATTTTTTTTAGGGATTAGGAATTAGGGTAATGGTCTTAGCTTGGGAGAGTGGGTTTGCGTAGCGCCTCCTAGATACCATCCCTTTCTATCTCATTTACTTGCTCGATCCCCCCAGCCCCCCGTGATCATTGGGGGGAGTCGGAAACCTATATAGAAAGGCTGATTATTGTAAGAAGTCGGGAAATCTATCTCAAAAACCTTATCAAAGGGGGGAGTCCGGAAATGTATCTGGAAAGTCCCCCTTATTAAGGGGGATTTAGGGGGATCCAAACCCACGCAAAAAACCCTGCTCCCTAAATTGCTATAATTAATAGCATCGAACATAATTACCTAGAAATTATGGAACCATTCTCCTTCTTGGCTAGTCTGGAACTATCGAAAATAGCGTCACCTTTGTTAGGTACTGTTGCGGGAGAAGCAGGTAAGCGTATCATTTAATCTCTGAAAAAAAGCGATGTAGAGAAGGCAATCAAAGCGGGTGAAGAGGCAGTTAAGGAATGGGAAAAACAACTGGAACCGAGGCAACTGTTATTTTTTCACGCTCCACCGGATGGATTGAATGGAGTTAAAAATTTTTTGGGGGGCTATTTTACTAACTCGGCGGTTTTGGAACAATTACAGAAACCGTTCTTGATGCAGCGCGGTCATGGGGGAAACCCCCATGACCGCGCTGCATCGCTTAATTAATGAAGGTAAGCCTGATCGGGAGATTTTAATCAGGATATTTCAACAAGAAGCAGAAACGAATAATATTAAACTAAATCAAGACAGTCTCACGCCTTGGATAGAGAGATTTATTAATGCTTATTTTCAGGATACGGTTACTTATCTCAAATTTCAGGTAGCTAAACAGGATTATTGTGAGCAGTTGGCTAACTGGTTTGATGATGTTAAATTTTCTGGCATTGCTGTGCCTGGGCAAAAGGTAGAGAAAAAGGATTGTGATTTGTTGGGTTCCGTGGAGCATAGATTATGAGTTTTAGACCAAAAACTTGCGCCACTTCACCCAACCTACAAGATCGCGCGATCGCACTTATTTATCAGCAGGAGCAACAACAGAGGTAAGGTTGAAGTCAACGGGAGGTTCGTGGATAGGAAGTCACCAGCATTGGCAAGAGGGAGATTTACGACAACAGGTATTGGCAGCAGTTGAACAGTTGAGTCAAGATTACGCGAAGGTTGTAGAGTCTGGGGAGGGTTCGGATGAAAAAAGTAGAGCGCTGTTGTTGTGTGAAACCAGTTGTTTTGTTTATTGGGGTTCTGATTTTTGGGCGCAACAGGCAAAGTTATTTATTGAGTGGGCAAGGGGTATAGTTTGATAGAGTTTTTTGATGGGTAGACTACATTAGGGAGGTTCCATCTAACCTCCCTACAAGGTTTCGATTGTGATGTGATACCAATTTATCACTGATTATCCGGACACGATCTTATATCATGTTGAGGCTAAAATGGTGCGTTAGGACGGATTTTAAATCAATAAGTGAGACAGACTAATTGCAGCCATCCAAAGCACCTTACAATAATACTGTTCCAATAATACAATGCAGGTTGAGTTTCGTTTCCTCAACCCAACCTACGATATCGATGCTCGCACTACATATAGCGTGATTTTTGATGCAGTCTAGATCGGCGATTAACTCTAAGCAACCCCCGATCAAATAGAATAACTATGTTAGCCAATCAGACTACTGAGAGCTTCAGCAGCTACTGGAATAAGCGTAGAGGCCAACGCCGTCCAAAGAGAAGGGTCAACACCATTGTCACTAGACATGGATGCTCCAATCACAGTACGCTCAACGGGAGCAGCTTGGATAGGGAGTTTAGACGATTTCATCATTTTTTGTTCTGACTGCATTATTTTTTCTCCTGAATTTGGCGATATTGCACTACATAATAGCGTGCGTGGTTTTTGATAGGAATTAGATGCTTTGTCCTAAACCAGGACAGATCGGGGATTGAATCTAAGCAACCCCCCGATAGAATAACTATGTTAGCCGCCAAGCAGACTACCGATAGTATCCAATGCTATTGAACCAATCTTTCCCCAATTAATAGAAGGGTCAACACCGTTGTCACTAGACATGGATGCTCCAGTCACAGTACGCTCAACGGGAGCAGCTTGGATAGGGAGTTTAGACGATTTCATCATTTTTTGTTCTGACTGCATTATTTTTTCTCCTGAATTTGGCGATATTGCACTACATAATAGCGTGCGTGGTTTTTGATAGGAATTAGATGCTTTGTCCTAAACCAGGACAGATCGGGGATTGAATCTAAGCAACCCCCCGATAGAATAACTATGTTAGCCGCCAAGCAGACTACCGATAGTATCCAATGCTATTGAACCAATCTTTCCCCAATTAATAGAAGGGTCAACACCGTTGTCACTAGACATGGATGCTCCAGTCACAGTACGCTCAACAGGTGCAGCTTGGATAGGGAGTTTAGATGATTTCATCATTTTTTGCTCTGATTGCATTATTTTGTCTCCTGAATTTGGCAATTTCGTTGTTTTTTGTGTTTTCGCTGAATAGTTACCACTGATTTCGTGGCACGTGTCCAGCCTGGATAGGAACTTTCATGTTTGTTTCTCCTTTGTTACAGTGTTTTTTTGCTCGTTGAGCTAATTTATTCCTGGTGTTTATGTATAGCAACCGCCAAGGCGGTTAGGACGCCAAGTGCAAGACATACTCCATCGCATCACGTAGACAATCAAACTGGTTGAGTTGCTTGCGAATTCGACATATGATCCAAGACCAGCATCGCTCAATCAAATTGGAAGTCTGGTGAATAAGCAGGTAAGTAGAGCAATTGACAGCCAGCTTCCTCAATGAGTTGCTCAATCTTCCCCCCTTTATGAAAGGTGGCATTATCCATAACCACTACCTGCCCCGGCGAAAGCAGAGGAATCAGGCAGGTTTCCCACCAAATCTCAAATACACTCCGATTGCAGGAACCTTCCACAGTAATCGGAGCCATCAGTTGTCCTTGACATTGGGCTGCAATCATATTCACTCGCCCCTGTCGTCGTCCTGACTTCAAGGAATGAAAGCGTTGTCCTCTTTCATTCCAGCCATAACCGTAGTCCTCCCGATTGTCCATGCCGGCTTCATCCACATAAACAATCGTTTCATCCGCCCACTTAGCCAACTGCTCTATGAAGCTTTGCCGTTTCGACTCGTCCCGTTCTTGGTAGCCGTAGGTCTTTTTTTTCGCGTAAACCCAATTTTCTTTAATGCTCGTGAGATTGTGCGTACGCTGATATCCCCTTCCCACAGTTGGTTGAGCCATCTCCACCTGAGTTTTATCGCCATGAGCCTTGGCAAACCCTCGAAACTGCTCCCAGTCTGTGATTTTCTGGTTGTTGCCTGGGGGGCGATTGGGCAATGCCCGAACATCACCCGTTTCAGCTTTGCGCTTCAACCACAGGTTGATCGTATTGCGGCTGATATTGAACAGTTCACTGGCTTCGTGTTTCTTGAGTCCATCTAATTCGAGCGCTTGGAGCACTTTTTGACGGAAGTCGTAACTGTAGGGTTTGGGCATGGCAGAGTACAGCCTAAGCTAATTACGATCACATCTTTAGTCTACGTCCTAACCGCCCTGGCGGTTGCTATACTAAACTCAATCTGGATTAGTTGATATTAAAGGACTTGCGCAATGGCACTAATTATAGTGGCTATATCTTGAATGATGACAATTTATACTCTACATATAGAGTCAATGCGTAATTCCTGTTAAAGTAAGCAACGTCTTACAGCACTTTTGAGGATAGTGAGGTACAATCGTGCTAATCTTTGTTCCCAGTTCCCAGTTTCCCGTTCCCAGTTACCTATTTCCTAAACCCAAAAACTTTGTACCTCATCAACTCCGAAACTGCTGTAATTTAATTTATTGCTTACTTCAACTCCAGATGCAGCCTATTGGTTTATTTGTAGGTGGTTTAGATTTTGTGTCTCCTTTATCTCCCTTAGTTGAACGAGACTCTTCTTTAGAGGAAGTTTTTGACAATTCCTTCACGTATTTATGTATCTGATCCTGTATATTACTCATGATTCTTTCTCTCTTTTTTCGTGATTGGTCAAATAATTCATGGGAAAGTCTATTAATGACTGGGAGCAATATTCAATACTAGAAAAAGCCACAGTTGACTAGACACATAGCCATTGAGTTTTCAGAGAGTATATGACATCCAGAGTTGTCTGCTGGCATTAAGAATCTCATTGGATCGTTATAGTTTGCCCCATGTAGTAAACCGAATGATAGAGCCAACCTATTTTCTCTAGAAGCAGAATTTATATCTACGACTGTATGAGGCTTGAATAAATCTGTTCGTATAACTGGTCGAGCTTGGATGGGAAGTTTCATGATTATTTTTTCTCTTGGTTTTTATTGGTCTGTAGTAAACACAGACCAATGTTTACTTTAGTGATAATTAAGCACCTAAACAAAATTAATTTCCTACTACCAATCTCTGTAACCCTTACATCGTAAGGTTTTGAGTTTTGGAAAATGTGTAATTAATTTTGTGCACCTGCTTAATACATTCTGAGAATGTCCCAGAATGCCGCGCTAGATTCAACATTATTGTAGTTACTCGCTCCTATCCCATGCTGATTGGATATTGCAGTAGAGGTAGAGGGACGCTGAACAGGTGCAACTTGCTTCGGTAATTTAGATTTTTTGGACAATTCCATAATAATTCCTCCTGTTTAATTGATTGGTTTGCAGTTCTTAGATCAGCAGTAAAGCTGACATCTAACTTTTAGTAGGCAACATCCCAGAGTCTGGGTTGACCCAATGTCACTGGCATGATATCACTGACATCAATGGTGTAGGTAGAGTCGATGCCTGGTATTACCCAGGGCACCTCTCTTTCAGAACCGTACGTGCGACTTTCACCGCATACGGCTCCTAGATATTCTCTCCTTTCGGAGTGCCCTTGCTTTTCTTGTTTTTGATT
>NZ_JAAHIG010000102.1:0-26316 GCF_010692305.1 Moorena sp. SIO4G3
TTCAGATATTCAATAGGACGACGCTCATCCGGTGTGGGGTGTGGGGTGTGGGGAGTGGGGATTAGGGAGTAGGGAGTAGGCAGTAGGGAGTAGGGAGTAGGGAGAAGAAAGTTAAATGGACGTTATAAGTATGATCAACCCGATCGGATTTATAGCAATAGGGAGCATGTCACCGTTGTAATTATGTACATTTATCCCCCCTAACCCCCCTTAAAAAAGGGGGGAATTAGATTCAAAACGCCCCTTAAAATAATTAAATTCAAAAGTCCCCCTTATTAAGGGGGATTTAGGGGGATCTCAATCATGGTCTACTCCCGACTCCCGACTCCCGATTCCCGATTCCCTGCTCCCTGCTCCCTGCTCCCTGCTCCCTAAAACCAAAGAATTTGTACCTCACCCAATTGAAAACTGCTGTACTAAAAAAATGCTAAATACATCTACAGAAATGATTTCCTTTCCAGCATTAACCGAAACCCTAACGCTGGAATTAGAACTACAACAACAAGCCCTGGATATAGCCAACCAGATGGCAGATAAACCAGGAACATTAGCTATCTATCTCCAAGAGTTAGCCTTACTAGTCTTTGAAGATTGGCTGGAAAAACGAGAGCCAAGTTTACGGCTAGAACGGGCAGCTAATGGGTTAGGAGAATCTGGATTATATCAAGCTATTTTCCAAGCTATTAATGCTGTGTGTAATCTACAGGTAGGAGAGTTTAAGATTTGCCTTATTCCTACCTTTGGGTTTAGTGACCCATTCGTAAGTCTGCCTCAATCTCTTGTTACTATTCCCCAATTAAATGCTCATTTTTATGTAGTCATGGCTATTGATGATGACTTAGGTATTGCTGGGATTAAAGGGGTAAATCGATACGACCAGTTAGTCAGAGATATTAGTAATCTAGTTGTTGGCTCTGATCATAATTACGAGCTCCCTTTATCTAGGTTTACTATGAGTGGAGACGACTTACTACTGGATTTACAATGTCTCTCTCCTGAGGACATTCCTTTACCAGAAATACCACAGCCTGAGCCTAATTATGTTAGAGACGTAATCGAAATCCTGAATCAACGGGCGATTGATGTGGGACAATGGTTATATAATCAAATTGATGACCTAGCTCAAGAATTATCTTGGCAGTTATTACCAGCACCTTCCCCAGCATTGCGGTTTAGTCGTATCCCAGCCCAAGAATTAGCTGAGATTATAACTATTATTGATATCGAAATTCCTGCTGCCGCTGTCCGTAGTTATCGAGATTTTCAACTAGCTGGAATTCCACTGCGCCTTTATGCTGTAACTTGGCAATTACCCAAGTCTGAACCAGAAGGGGATTGGAGTATATTGCTAATCCTGGGAGCTAGCCCAGGTAATACTCCACCTTGGGGGATAAAATTGCGTATTACTGATTATACCATGGTCTTGGATCAACAGGAATTGAGCACTAATCACGACTATTTATTTACTCAGTTTGTGGGGGCTAATCATGAAAAGTTTCTAGCTACAATTACCACTGCTGACGAAACAGCACAAACGTCGATGTTGTTTGAATTTAAAGGGAGTAGGGAGTAGGGAATCGGGAATCGGGAATCGGGAATCGGGAATCGGGAATCGGGAATCGGGAATCGGGAATCGGGATTTCATGTAGGGTGGGCAGTGCATCAGTTAGATTGATGTTTTTCTAAAGGGCATTGTTAGGCACTGCCCACCAGCAGTCGGGAGTCGGGAGTTGCGTAGGGTGCGTTAGGGACGGGCTCGCCCTGATTTTCCACCTCTGAGCGCCTGGTTGAAACAGCCCGTCCCGTAACGCACCACCGGCTCTGACCGCTGACCGCTGACCGCTGACCGCTGACCGCTGACTACTATAAGTTCATGTAGGGTGGGCAGTGCATCAGTTAGATTAATTTGTTTGCAAAGGGGGTTGCTAGGCACTGCCCACCTACGATTAATCACTTGTTTACTAGTTCATGTCGGTGGGCAGTGCATCAGTTAGATTAATTTGTTTGCAAAGGGCGTTGCTAGGCACTGCCCACCCTACGATTATAAGCCAATTAACAACTACTCTAAGTCAGATGAAAAGTAAAATTTTCCACCTTAAAGTCATCAAAATCAAGTCAGGGTGTAACTTTGAGTTATCTTGGGAAAATGGTAAGACTATTGCTGCCATAGTAGATTATCCTCAAGACCTTGATCAAGGTTACCAAGACTGGAAACAGGCTTACATTAATTGTTACAAAAATTTGCGAGGTAAAGTCCCAAAAAGTGGTAGACTTACCGTTATGAAAGATCCGGCTGGCCTGTTGCGGGAAGCAGAAGCTAGGTTTTTATCAATATTTCATAGTTGGTTACGGGATGGAGAGTTATATGAGATTCGTGAGGAAATTGCTAAGGCAGCTACGGATTCGTCTATTAATCGTCGGTATTGGGTTGATATTATCCTCACCTGTAACTGTCCTGAATTAACTCGCTTACCTTGGGAAGCTTGGGAAATTAGTACTACGACTAGGACTAATCTATCCAGATTCGGAACTATCCGGATTGCTCGGGTTTCTAAGAATATCCATGCTGGAATTAGTCATAATAAAATTATTCCTGGTATCCGTCGCCGAGCCAGAGTGTTGGCTATCTTAGGTGATGAAAAAGGATTAGACTTTAAAGAAGACCGCAAGGCGTTAGCTCACCTGTCTAAGCTGGCTGACATAAAATTTATTGGTTGGCAACCAGGAAAAGACTCTACTAGTCTTAAGCAGGAAATCGTTAAGGAAATTGCTAATCCTAGGGGTTGGGATATTTTATTCTTTGCTGGACATAGTAATGAAACTGCCTTTACTGGTGGGGAATTACATATTGCTCCTGATGCTTCTTTAGGGCTTAAGGAGATTCAACAATCCCTCCAACAAGGGATAGCTAATGGACTTAAGTTTGCTATTTTTAATTCTTGTGATGGTATCTCGATTGCGGAATTCCTAATTGCTTTAGGGTTACCTCAAGTGGCGGTAATGGCAGAACCTATTCACAATCAGGTTGCTCAAGTTTTTATTGTCCAGTTTCTTAACAGTTTGGCTGAGTATAAGGATGTTCATGAAGCCCTAAGGGATGCTTGTGCTTATCTCAAAGACCAACAAAATCTTACTTATCCTTCTGCTTACTTAATCCCTACCTTATTTCGCCATCCCCAATCAGTACTGTTTCGCTTGGAACCATTTGGTTTAGGGCACAGTCTCAGAAATTGGTTGCCCACTAAAAAAGAAGCCCTTTGGTTATCAGCATGGTTAACCGTTACTTTAATCCCGGATTGTCAGGATTTACTGTTAGAATCTCGTCTGTTGTTACAAGCTGGTTACCGTCAGGTTACTCAGCAGGTGCAGTGGCAAGCTAATCCTTCTCCAGTTAAGTCTCCAGTTCGGTTAGTTCAAATTGATAACAAGTCTCTTAAACAGGACAACGTTAAATTGGTTGATGGCAGGTATATGGATTATGGTTACTTAGCAAGTATATTAGATAAGTTAGTTACCAGTAATGCTCGGATAATTGGGTTTGATTATATCTTAGATCAAGACAAACAACAGCCAGATAATAGTAAGCGGTTACGGCAATCAGTCACTGAAGCGATTAACAATAATACCTGGTTAGTTTGGGCAGCAATTGAAGCTGATCATCCTGCTGATTATTATGGGGTGAGTGATCAAATTGCTAACCTCAATCAAACCATGGAGGGAGATATTACAACCTATGATTGGTATGTGGAGTTACCTAGCAATAAGTGTGATAAAACTTGTCCGTTTAGCTATTTACTAGTCCTTTCCTATTGTTTAGGTAATCAAGATTCCAGCACTACTCAATTAGCGATGGGATTACCTGAGCGTAAAGACAGTAATCACAACTTTAGGACTTCAGTGATTGATTGGGTTAATGATACCGATACACAAGCTGATACACAAACTAATACACAACTGGCTTGGTTGGGGAGGGTCAAACGTCCTGCGATCGCATATTTCTTACAATGGTTTCAACCGATTATTGACTATTCCCTGCCTCCAGAGCAAGTTTATCAAAGAATTTCTGCTTGTGAGTTATTAGGCTCCTGTTCGAGCCCCCTAAATCCCCCTCTGTCAAAAAGCAAAGCATCCGCTAATTCCCCCCAAAATTGGGGGGTTAGGGGGGCAAAACTAACTAAGCGTCCTATAACCTTTAACCAGACCATTGTAATTGTTGCTTCAGGAGGATATAAAGAAGCAGGAATTGATCAAGAAGGGCAAGATAATAATCTGCTTCCCCTTCCGGTAGCCTTCTGGCGTGGTTCACAGGGTTGGCAGGATTGGTTCGATGGCAAACCATCATTTACTGGTGGTGAAGACCATAGTTACATCGCCCACCATCTTTTTTACCAGCATCTGGTGATACCAATTCCTAATGCCTTGATGATTTTGCTAACCGCTGTTTTAGGTAAGGGATTTAGGTTAATTAAACAGGATTATCCGAAACAAGGGAGCAGGGAGCAGGGAGCAGGGAGCAGGAAGCAGCGATGCAGCGCGGTCTTGGGGGTTTCCCCCATGAGCGACTGCATCAAGAAGGGAACAAAAATTATCACAATTGATTTAAGAAGCTTTTTGATCAATATAGATAACGCTTGGTTAATCTATTGGTTAGTTTATTGCTTGGTTTCACTACAAGTTTATATCTCCTTGAAGGTGCTGCTACCTACTTTTATGCCTTTAGTAGTGTTTATTACTTATACTGCTACGGGCAGGAAATAGGGAATAGGGAATCGGGAATCGGGAATCGGGAACATTATAGCAATTATTATACTCATGATTACAAAGCTTATTCTGTTAAGGCAAAAGGCAATAGAAAAGAATGGTTTACTGGAATCAAGTTTCCCCCCTGATTAAGGGAATGTTTGAATCGAATCAGCTCCCCCCCTGATTAAGGGAATGTTTGAATCGAATCAGCTCCCCCCCTGATTAAGGGAATGTTTGAATCGAATCAAGTTCCCCCCTTATTAAGGGGGGTTAGGGGGGATCCCTAGTCAAATATAGCAATTATCATAACTGCGATAAATGCTTTATTTAATCATTAACTTATCAGTCAGGAAGCATATTATGGCTAAAATAATTCAGAACAAATCCACACTATTACTAACAATGGTCGTGCTAGTCTGTTCTTCTGCACTGCCTATTAATGCAATAGTAAAAAGACCTCAGTCTGATCAGCAGTTATCCCAGTCTCAAGGCCAGCTAATTACGTTAAAATGGGGTGATATCTGGGAGAGATTGCGACGTAAAAAAGGTAAAGGGGGCTCAAGAGGGAGGTCAAGATCTGAGCATCCTATTGAGCAAAATCTTTGCATGCTCACCCCTGGTCAGCTATCAGATCGTGACGGAAATTCTAATCATAAAGGAAGCTTAGAAATTTGGAGTGAGCAACCCCTATTCCTATGGCAAGGAGAAATTAAAGGTATTGAGGTGCGTGAAATGCGTACTAATCAACAATTGTGGGAGCAACCTTTAGAGCCTACTACTACTAGTATCGTTTATCAAGGGAAGCCCTTACAACCAGGTAAAGCTTACTTTTGGCGGAATACAATTCCTTTAGACGAACTTCCTACTAAGATAAGTTTTCGTCTCATGAATGACCAAAAGCGTAATCAAGTCACCGCTGACTTAACTGCATTAGAAAGTAAGCTGAAGGCTAAAGACGCAACTGCTGATCAGATTGCTCTGAAACGAATTAACTATTTCATCAACAAACAACTGTGGTCAGATGCATTACGGGAAATTTATCGGATGCCTAATCCTCCAGCTGAGGTAACTGATGTTATTGATAAGATTAACAATAATGATTTTTGTCGGGAATAGGGAATAGGGAGTCGGGATTCGGGAGTCGGGAGTCGGGAGTCGGGAGTCGGGAGTCGGGAGTTTGGTCTTGGGGTAAACCTCCAAGACCTTGCTGCATTCCTTTGTCTATCAATCAAACTTTTCTCCTAATAACTTACGTTTTAAATCTTTAGATGAAATTCCTTTATCGTTACCTGATATATAATTATTCCAAGCTTCTTGACTTTGAACAATTTCTGTGATTGGAATGGTTTCTTAATCTCCTTCTACTTCTATCCCTTGATTAACTAAGACTTTAATCGCACTCTTTCGGAATTTAATGGTCATTTTTAATCCAATCTGTTAGATCAGTCACTTCTTCGGTCTCATAGTCTTCAGGTAACCCAAAGGTGGCGTCAAGCTCTTGTTTTGATCACTAACGTAAGGCATTAACATATGACATAGTAAGAGTCTTTATTCTCTCAAAACTTCTCGGATGCTTTCTTTAATCAGTGTTTTTAAGTCTTGAGTTTCCATCGCTTTTTAATTAAACGTTATTTTTGTAAATTATAGCATTTTTTAGACTAAGGAGTAGGGATTAGGGAGTAGGGTAGATAGTTTTACAGTTTGTTTTTTAAATTAATAATCTCCAATTTACAGCGTTTTTTATAACTATAATGAACACAAAATTTTTCCCCGATTCCCGATTCCCGATTATCGATTTCATTTTTAGATAAGTATAAACAGTAATAATCGTAGGGTGGGCATTGCTGATCAAAATCATGATTGAACGCCGAGCAATTACATGGGCAATGCCCACCAATCCACAATAATCCTAAGGTGGGCATTGGTTCAGAAACCGGCCATGGGTACCGAACGTTGGTGGGCATTGCTCAGATCAATTTGGGCAGGATTTGGGTAAGTAAACCGGCAATGCCCACCCTACAGAATGCTCGGGACCACGGGAACGCATTTACTTATAAACATCTCCACGAGAACCAATTGCAGTGATAATATAAACTTGCTTTTCTCGATCTTTCCTAAATAATATCCGATACTTACCCACACGCAAACGAAATTCAGGACGACCTTTTAAGGATTTAATATCTAGCGTCGAAGGATTAGAAATTAAGGTATCTAACGCATTAATAATCCGAATTTGATCATGGTTTGGCATTCGCATTAAATAGCGTTCAGCTTGTTTTAATAGAATATAGTCAATCAAAATTATCTCCGAATAACTTACGCTTTAAATCTTTAGATGAAATTCCTTTATCGTTACCGGAGCGATAATTTTCCCAAGCTTCTTGACTTTGAACAATTTCTGTAATTGGAATGGTTTCCTCATCTCCTTCTACTTCTATAGCTTGATTAACTAAGACTTTTAATTCATCTAGTAATCGTAGTTGGTCAGAGAGACTAAGAGAATGAATTTGATTAAGTACCTGATTGTAATTTGTCATAGTCATAACTTGTAGTGCTACGCGCAAGAGTTATTAAAATTTAAGATAACATAAAAAAAACAATTTTTGGTTTTTTGGAGATGTCTATTTTCTATTAAAACTTCGTATGTCTCTGGCAAATCTTTCTAAGTTATGCCCTATGCTATATCCCTGAGAACGTCGCCAAGCAATATAAAATCTTAACCTGTCCCAATAATAAGGTATAAAAGGATTCCAAATATCAAATGCCATCTTATTGTGAATTGCTCCAAATCGGTAAGCAATAGAAATCTGATTGCAGAAACTCAGGAAAACTTTTACTTTAGTGTGCAATTCAGTATCTTCTTGTAGCTGAAGTAGGCGAGCGTTATCATCATCTGAAGAGTCTAACCAAGCATCCACATTAACCCTTATTTCGATTATTGAGGGATCACTCAAGTGCTGCATATAAGACATGGTTCTACTGAGCTTGAATTGTCTTAAAGAAACTAGGAAGCCTATTGCAGCCAAAAAAGCTCCGATAATTGATCCAAAATCTACAAGAGTATCAAGCTTCATAATCAAACTAATAGTTAAGCTTATCTTAGTGAAACCTAACTTATATAACGGTTGGTATTTAAATAAATTATACTATAAAATTCCGCAATATTAATATTTTTAACAAAAAGTAATATTTACATAAAATTGATTACTGGGAATAAAACAGCGCTACCAAAAGTAAAAAAAAATAGCCGTAGAAATACTATCCACGGCTATTTTAATGATCTATGTCAATGAGTTTCCAAACCGAACCTGATCTAATCCGATGTAATTGGCCAAAGGCCAAGCTATAGTAACAGACCCGAGCCTTTGCCGGGGGGGAAAACCCCCCAGAAATTTAGCGATACAGCGCGGTCTTGGGGGTTTCCCCCATGAGCGACTGCATCAAGACAAAGTGTTATGGCAACAGCCAATACTTCATCATTTTAGTAATCACTTCCCCTGGAACCTCAGTCGGCTCAAGAGGAGACCATTCGGCAATCTCTGCATAGCCCAATTTATAAAGCATTTGGATACTATAGATTACTGCTTCACGAGAGCCTTTCAGAGTGTGCTCAACAGGTTGTTTCTTGAAGTTTGGCTTAAATTGTTTTGACATAGATCAAAATTTGAACTCGTTAGGGTTACAATGATTATTGTAATGATTATAATTTTATTTGTCAAGGGTTTTTAAAAGTTTTGTTTGGAAAGTTTTAGGGGGAATAAAAAAAAGCGTAGCATTATTTAAAAATCCTAGGGTGGGCATTGCTGATCAAGATCATGATTGAACGGCGATCAATGAAATGGGCAATGCCCACCAATCCACAATAATCGTAGGGTAGTAATTGCTGATCAAGATCATGATTGAACGGCGATAAATGAAATAGGCAATGGCCACCAATCCACAATAATCCTAGGGTGGGCATTGGTTCAGAAACCGGCCATGGGTACCGAACGTTGGTGGGCATTGCTGAGATTAATTTGGGCAGGATTTGGGTAAGTAAACCGGCCATGCCCACCCTACAGAATCCTTTGGTGGGCATTGCTCAGATCAATTTGGCCAGGATTTGGGTAAGTAAACCGGCCATGCCCACCCTACAGAATCCTTTGGTGGGCTAGACCATGGGTACCGCAGGTTGGTGGGCATTGCTCAGATGAATTTGGCCAGGATTTGGGTAAGTAAACCGGCAATGCCCACCCTACAGAATGCTTTGGTGGGCTAGACCATGGGTACCGCAGGTTGGTGGGCATTGCTGAGATCAATTTGGCCAGGATTTGGGTAAGTAAACCGGCCATGCCCACCCTACAGAATGCTTTGGTAACCATTGCTGAGATCAATTTGGCCAGGATTTGGGTAAGTAAACCGGCAATGCCCACCCTACAGAATGCTTTGGTGGGCATTGCTCAGATGAATTTGGGCAGGATTTGGGTAAGTAAACCGGCAATGCCCACCCTACAGAATGCCTACGCTCCCGATTCCCGATTCCCGATTCCCGATTCCCGATTCCCGATTCCATGGTTACCATAAGTACCCGCAAGGGTACTGTCAACCCTAGTGCGGCCTTGCGATTATGTACATGGAAAGAACATTCAAGTGAGTTCTTGTTAGTAGTTAACTGTAAGGAGAATGGTTATGTCAGAAACTGAAAGAGTTTCCAATCAAACCAACCAAGCAAACAATCAAACCAACAAAGCAAAGGAAATAGAACTCGACGATCAGCAGCTCCATGAAATCACTTCCAGCGAAACTCAATCCCAGTCAATAGATTACGAAGACGAATTTGAGGGAATCATGGGTCGCGGTGAAATCGAAGCAGTACCCGGATTCAATAAATCCCGAGCTCTTAATGAGGGTTTGGATTTCGAGAAAACAATTGACGTCACAGAGGAGTTGAAAAATCTTCCAGATGCTGGTGCTGAAGAATTCCCAAGCCCGGAGTCAGTAATTGGTAGTGACGACCGCATCCGCATTTCCCCAGCTAGTACTATTCCCTGGCGATGGATTTGCCAGTTAATCGTTACCAAAGCTAATGGGAAGCGGTACAAGTGTTCTGGCTGGTTGATTGGACCACGGACAGTAATCACTTCTGGACACTGCGTCTATAGCCATATTACTGGTGGTTGGGCCAAGAAAATTGAGGTCTTTCCTGGTATGGATGAAAAGGAAGCTCCCTTCGGCTCCCAAGTTAGCACCTCCTTCCGCAGTGTAAAAGGCTGGACACAACAACAAGATGATGACTTCGATTACGGAGCAATTATTCTACCGGATGACACCCTAGGTAACCGAGTCGGCTGGTTCGGATTTATGAATCTATCCGACGAGTTACTGACAAATCTACAGGTAAATAACTCTGGCTACGCTGGTGACAAACCATTTGGCACACAATGGTTCAATGCTGGCCGAATTACCAGAATCACTAGTGACAAGCTCTTCTATATGCTCGATACCTATGGCGGTCAAAGCGGTAGCCCAATCTGGCGCTTGCAAGATGGTCAACACCATGTAGTGGGAATTCACGGCCATGCTGGCTTTGAGAACAGTGCTGTCCGCATCACTAAGTCTGTGTTTGATAACATCTCCGCTTGGAAAAATCCCTAATATAGCGCTACGGGCAAGTCAGAAGTCACAAATCAGAAGTCAGAAGTCAGAAGTCAGAAGTCAGAAGTCAGAAGTCAGAAGTCAGAAGTCAGAAGTCACAAATCAGAAGTCAGAAGTCAGCTATGACTAAGTTTCGGAGTTTAGGAGCGATGCAGCAAGGGAACAGGGGAGCCAGTGCCGCCAAAGGGGGTTCCCACGGGGCTTACAGCGATGCAGCGCGGTCTTGGGGGTTTCCCCCATGAGCGACTGCATCAAGACAGGTGCGGACGCAGGTTCCGCACACAGACCCATGCGCCATGAGCAACTGGCGTGGTTTCCCCCACTCGCGCTTTGCATCGCTGACAATGTCAAACATCTGAATGCGTAGTGCTATATCAGCTTTTAGTTATCAGCTATCAGCTATCAGTCAACAGCTGACCGCTGACCGATGCTTCACAGGCTGGAAGCCTGTTCCACAAAGCTGACCGCTGACCGCTGATACCTGAATGCTTACAGGTCAAGTGACATACTCCCACACGCTCATCGTTCGCGTAGCGTGGCCTTTGGCCAAGATTACAGTGTGGGCTTCTTACCAACTCCAGCCATCACTTCGGATACTCGGTAAGCTTTATTAACGACACGGGATGCCCCTCCGCACCGGAACAATACAATAAGTTCTATTTTTTAGCCACGTAAGTGGATGACAAACCAGCATTTAAGGCCTTTGGCCACGCTTCGCGAACGGCTTTGTTTATCAGGACATATATTATAGCAATTCTATACATACCCTGTGCAAAATTCATCCCACACCTATGCTACGCATAGGTGTGGGATGAATTTTGCCGGACAGCTAACAAAGGACAAAACCGTCAGATGACTACTAAACTACAAATTCCTTTTAAATCTTTTGCTTTGAGCAGTCTTATCGGATTAAGCCTGCTGTTTTCTGCTTGTAGCGCTCCGCAACCAGACGTTTCACCGGAAAACAATCAGGGTAATAATCCCGATAATAATCCAATAGTTACCTCAACTGATGAACAAATGATTATCGAAGGTAAAATTGTCGCAGTTATGGAAAGTTTCCCTCTACAGTTGAAGGTAGAAACTCAGTCTGGTTCCTATAGTGTACAACTTCTTTCCGATACCAAAATCACTCGTCAAGGAGAAACTGTTGACCCAGGAGAATTAAGTCCTGAGCAAAAGGTTCGGATTAAAGGTCAGAGTTCTGCTTCCAGTAAGTCTGCTATGACTGCTCAAACTATTGAAATCCTTTAGTAAGCTATCAGCATTCAGCGGTCAGCTTTGTGGAACAGGCTTCCAGCCTGTGAAGCATCGGTCAGCCATCAGCCGTCAGCTATCAGCCGTCAGCTATCAGCCGTCAGCCGTTAAGTCACAGGCTATAAGCCTGTGCCACAAAGCACCTCAAGTAGCGTGCGCATAAGCTGAATGCTGAATGCTGAATGCTGAATGCTGAATGCTGATAACTGATAGCTGAATGCTGAATGCTGACCGCTGATAGCTTAGAGGATATCTGAAAAGTTTTTTTATACTGAATTTTGCCCCCCTAGCCCCCCAACTTTGGGGGGAACAAGAGTCAATTTGCTTCTAAAAGTCCCCCAAAATTGGGGGATTTAGGGGGCTTTGATCTAGCAAATGAGACTTCTCAGACAACCTCTTAGAAATTACCTTTGTTTATCTAACAACGGAGCTGCCTCTAGCAAGGTTCTAGTGTAAGGATGCTCAGGATTAGTAAACAGGTCATGAGTTGGTTTCTTTTCAACAATCTGACCTTTATTCATCACGGCGATTTGATCACAGAAAAACCGTGCTACCCAGAGGTCATGAGTAATAAACAAATAGGTAAGATTAAAGGCTTCTTTCAACTCCAACATTAATTCTAATACTTGAGTTTGGACACTAGCATCCAGCATACTCACTGGTTCATCACAGATCACCAAACTAGGATGAGTAATCAATGCCCGAGCAATAGCAACCCGTTGTTGTTGTCCTCCAGAAAGGTCAGCGGGATAGCGATGATAGTAATCTTCTACAGGCGTTAATCCTACCCGTTCTAGCATTTCATTGACTTGGTTTTTAGCTGCTGTTGAATTAGCCGCTAATTTATGAATAAATAAGGGATCGGCAATACTTTCTCCCACAGTCATTAAAGGATTAAGACAAGCATGGGGGTCCTGAAATACCATTTGGATTTGACGACGAATCTCTTGTAGGGAATGTCGATTGAGTGTAGCTAAATTTGTGCCTTGAAACTCAACGGTTCCAGCGGTAGGACGAACTAATTGTAAGATAGTGCGAGATAAAGTACTTTTGCCACAACCGGATTCTCCTACTAGTCCCAAAATTTCCCCAGGATATAAATCAAAGCTGACGTTATCCACAGCTTTGATAACGTTTTGTTCTTGAGATACCAGTTGCTGAATAAAATTGCTTTCTAAGGTATAATATTGCTTGAGATTAGTAACCCTTAGTAACGGGCTAGGAATCTTAGAGCTGGAATTCCCCTCAGGGTCATTAGTGTCAGAGTCATTAGTGTCAGTGTGGTCTTTAACTGCCTGCAGATGTAGAGCTGCTTCTAAAAGCGATCGCGTATAGTCATGGTTAGGTTGCCACAGAATCTGTGCCACTGGCCCAGTTTCCACCATTTTGCCACCATACATGACCGCAATGCGATCGCAATATTCGCCGATCATGGCCAAATCGTGAGAAATCAGTAACAGTGCCATGTCCCGTTCTCGACATAACCTAGTTAATTCTTCTAATATCTGTGCCTCTACCGTAACATCCAAGCTGGTGGTGGGTTCATCTGCTACAATTAACTTGGGATTGAGCAACAACGCTAATGCGATCGCAACCCGTTGTCGCATCCCGCCACTAAATTCATGGGGATATTGAGAGAAGCGATTAGCGGCAATTTTCACCGCATCTAGAGTTTCTAATACTTTTGCTTTACTTTCACGTCGTGATAGCTGGGGTTGGTGAGCTCTGAGGGTTTCTAGGCAGTGTTCCCCTATACTCATCAAAGGGTCAAGGCGAGTCATCGGGTCTTGAAACACTAGCGCTACTGCTTCTCCCCGAAACTGGCGCAGCTGTGCAGGGGTTAAGTCAAAGACAGACTTTCCAGCAAACCTTACCTGTCCTGTCACTCGCGACCGTTGCGGTAACAACTGCATGATAGCTCGTCCCAGAGTAGACTTACCGCAGCCTGACTCACCGACTAATCCCAGTCGCTCCCCTGAATCTAGCAAGAAGGAAACATCATCTACTGCCCAAGCCGGTTTTGCAAGGGATTGGGTACTAGGATAGGCCACCTGCAAGTTTTCGACACAAAGTAGCGGTTCACTCATCGATTTAATTTTCCTCCCCTAAGAATATAAAAACTTTGATGCCATAACCATTAAATTTTGATTAAAATTTGTAAAGCTAGAGTAATTCCTATCTAAGTCAACTGCTCTGATCGAGTTAATCAGGCCAGCAGTAGGATTGAGCAAAGTTATCCTATAAACATCTTTTTGACATCTTTTTGTCAGGGCATCACCATGGAACCTGTAAATACCCAAGTGTCTAATCACTATCAACCAGAGTCACATTCCCAAAGCCAAGAAGAAACCAAAGGCAAATCCTCTGCATGGCTACTGACAGTCCTCTTTTTGGTAGGAGGTCTAGCTTTGTTGCAAATCTCGACAGTACCAGAAACCCCTGTAGCCCAGACGAAAACCAAACAGACACCGCCGCGACCGGTAGAAACTATTCCCCTGACCTTAGGTAAAGGAATTAAACGGATCCAGTTACTGGGTGAAGTAGAGGCAAGTGAAAAAATCACGATTAAATCTCAGATCGATGGTGTGATACAACAAGTCAAAGTCCGAGAAGGCGATCGCGTTACACCAGGAATGACCATTGCTATTCTTGATGGTGCTGACCAACAGTTAGCCCTCGCCCAAGCTAAGGCAAGGCTTGCTCAGGAAAAAAGTAATCTGGCTCGATTACAAGTGGGAACCCGTCCAGAAATTCTTGCCCAACGGCAAGCAGAACTGGATACTGCTCAAGCTCGGGAACAAGAAGCAAAGGACAACCTTGATGGTATGATAGCCGTCCAACCCAATTTAATTGCCCAACGGCAAGCAGAACTAGATGCGGCTCAAGCTCGGGAACAAGAAGCAAAGGATAACCTAAAACGCATTGAAGCCCTAACTCTGGAAGGAGCTCTGTCTGAACGAGCAAAAGTGGAAGCCGAAAAAGCAGCTGATGCAGCCACCAGTGATCGCTTACGGGCTGAAGCTGCCCTAAGTGCAGAACAAACTAAAACCCAGCAAGAGATTGCTGAAGCCAGAAGTACCCTTGATGCCACCACCAGTCAGCGGTTGCGCATTGCAGCTTTGTTAGCTGAAGCCCAAGTCGGACCAACCCAGGAAGAAATTGATGCCCAGAAAGGGGTAGTAGCAGCAGCTCAGGCAGCGGTTGACCAAGCTCAACTAGCATCAGAACGAGCCACGATTAAAGCCCCTACAACCGGGGTTGTGCAATCCCGCCAGGTTGGCACTGGCAACTATGTTGAAGGTGGCGATGCCATCATTACCTTGGTCAATAATGCTCAATTCGATATCTTTCTAGAAGTACCAGAAAAGTTTACTAATCAGGTCAAACCAGGGATGTATGTGGAATTAACTGCACCGCGAAGTTTACCTAACTGGCAGCAACGAGCAGAGATTACCAGCGTTATGCCTACAGCCAATGCCAACTCACGGCGACAACTAGTAAGGGTAAATCTCAACAATCCCCCAAAAGACTTATTAGCTGGAATGGGAATTCAAGCTACCTTAGATTTACCCATTGATGTAGATCCCAGTTTTGTTATCCCCCGTGATGCCATCATTAAACGAAAAAACCAATCCCTAATCTATACCATTTCCCAAGACAAAGCACAAGAGTTTACCGTAGAAATCTTAGTGGATATGGGGGAAAAACTCCTGATCACTAATCAACAATTACAAGCCAATCAACCCCTAGTTGTGTCAGGGGGTGAAGGGTTAAAAGATGGTTCACCAGTTAACATTACTAATCCTTAATTCCTAATTATCGGACCTCTTGCAAACCTCAAAAAATTGTAGCACAGTGCGGAATTCAAAATTCAAAATTCAAAATTCAAAAATATTACATATTTACTGATTAAAGGTTTAATATATAAGAGTTTTGCTCTTTTTGAAAAGTATATTGATTTCCGCACTGCTGTATTAGTCTCTAGAATCCTTCCCGATTCGCGCATTCCCAATTCTAAATTCCCGATTCCCGATTCCCGATTCCCGATTCCCGATTCCCGATTCCCGCATTCGCGCATTCGCGCATTCTTTAGTTCCTAAGTTGCCAACTTCGGCCAAATTTGATGAAACTTATCGAAACAGCTGTCCGCTGGCGACACGGAACATTTGTTCTGTTCTGTCTGTTAGCCCTATGTGGCATCTTAGCCCTATTCCAGCTTCCCCTAGAACTTCGACCAGGAGGTGATACCCCAGAAATTACCATTAGCACCTCCTACGCTGGAGCAGGACCGACGGAAGTAGAAGACCTGATTACTAGACCGATCGAAGAAGCCCTCGAAGAAGTCACAGGGGTTAAAGAAATTACCAGTAGCTCTCGCCCTGGACGCAGTCGCATTTCTCTCGAATTCAATTGGGGAACAGATATTGATGCTCGCTTAGTAGATGTCTTGAGCAAATTACAGCGAGTCTCCTCTCTACCCCCAGAAGCGGGAGACCCCTCTGCGGAAGTGGTCAGCGGTGTTAGCCGTCCCATGATGTGGATTGTCCTAATGCCCAAAGAAGGCTATGATTCTGACCCAGACCATTACCGTGACTTGATTCAAGATGTCATCGTACCCAAGTTACGGCAAGTGGAAGGAGTTGGTCAGATTATTACTCCTGGGGGACGGGAACGGGAAGTGGAGGTGATTGTAGATCCGAAAGCCTTAGCTGACCGCAATCTAACCCTGTCTAATGTCGTGAATACTTTGCGCAATAATAACCGCAATATTCGCGGTGGACCGATGGTAGTGGGAAGACGGGAATACCGAGTCCGCACCGTCAGTCGCTCTGAGGATGTGAAGGAGTTGGAAGGGTTTGTGTTGCGCCGAGACCAATCAGGAACTGTCTATTTGGGAGATGTAGCTGAGGTCAAAATTGGTCGCAAGCTTCAAAGTACAGTTTTTGTATCAAATGACCAACCAACCGCTGGCATTGGTATCGAAAGACGAATTGGTGGCAATGTCCCAGAGATATCTAAGGGGGTCAGAGCAGTACTCAAGGAACTGGAAGCCCAACTGGAACAGCAAGGGGAAGGTGTCCAGTTCTTAATTAACTACGACGAGAATGTCTATATTAACCAATCTATTGCCTTAGTGCAGCAAAATTTGATCATAGGTGCAATACTAGCATCCCTAGTGTTGCTGTTGTTTCTGGGGTCATTGCGCACCGTAGCAGTAATTGCCCTGACTATTCCGACTACTATTATTACCGTCTTTATTGTCTTAGCCTTGCTAGGTCGGTCTCTGAATGTGATCAGTCTGGCAGGATTAGCATTTGCGGTCGGAATGGTCGTAGATAATGCCATTGTGGTGCTAGAAAATATCTTCACCCACATGCAACGGGGAAAAAATCCGATCCGAGCTGCTATTGACGGTACTCAAGAAGTGTGGTCAGCTATGCTAGCCTCTACTCTGACTACCGTAGCAGTATTTGCTCCCATTGTTTTAGTGACAGGGGAGGCAGGACAGCTATTCTTTGATATTGGTATTGCTCTATCGACATCGGTATTGTTTTCCCTGTTTGCAGCTCTGACCCTAGTGCCTATGCTATCGGGACTGTTTCTTAATCAAGCGGAGGCGCAACAGATTTTGCAGGGGATGGGGGATGTCGGCAGCCAAGGTTTAGACCCAAAAAGCTTACGCCCAGAAGCCTTACGCCCAAAGCAGCGAAATAGAGGAGCCAAAATCCAAAATGTCCTGGTGGTAGCTGTAGCCAAAACTTCAGCAGTATTTCGAGTATGGCAAGGCAAGCTAGAGGGATTGTTATTAAAAACGGTGCGTTGGTCTGTTGGTGGCAAACGGATCGGAAGGCGTTTGGCTGTGTTGTTGATTCCTGTAGTATTGCTCTTTGTCAGTATTCGGTTACTCCCCCCCATGGATTACCTACCAGAAGGGAACCGTAATTTAATTATGTGGTTAACGGAACCCTTTCCAGGCACCAGTATTCCAGAATTCCTACGGCTATCCAAACCGGCCAGAAAGTTCTTGGCACAGCAGCCAGAAATTGACCGAACCTTGGTAATAGCAAGCTCGCGACGGAAAACGATTTTAGTCTATCTCAAGCCAGACTTAGCTACTGGTAGGAATCTCGATGACATGATGAATCGGATGGGAAAGGTAAAGTCCAATTTCCCTGGTTATCGCTTTGTGGTTGCTAGGCGCGCTACCATTTTTCGGAATCCAGGCAAATCTTATACCGTCCGTGTAGTAGGACAAGACCTGGATCAATTAAACCAGTGGGGTCAGGATATTACTAAGCAATTGCGCCAACTGGACGGTGTGCGCAATGCTCGTTCGAGTTTTGTTACTGGTGCGCCAGAATTACAAGTAATTCCCAATCGGGTGCGACTGGCAGAAGTGGGCTTGTCAGAAGCTGAATTAGGGAGAGTTGTTGAAGCTGCTCTCGGTGGGATTAGAGCCTCAGAATTTGTGGATGGTAAACGGGAGCTGGATGTGACGGTTGAATTACAACATACCGTTGTCGGAACCCCAGAGCAGTTGCGTCAGTTAGTGATCTATACTCCCAATGGTCAGCAAGTACAACTAGCTGATGTCGCTGAAGTAGTAGATACCACCGGACCCGATCGGATTAACCGAGTGGATTTACAGCGTTCTATTACCCTAACGGTTAGTGTCGAGCGCTCAGCTCCCTTAGGAAAACTAGTTCAACAGACAGAGCAGCAAATTCTCAAACCCTTCCGGAAAAATCTACCTGCTGGCTATCGTGTCGAGTTAGCTGGTTCGGCAGATTTGCTATCAGAAACCTTAGTTCAGTTGGGGTCAATATTTATTCTGTCTTTAGTGATTACCTATCTGCTGCTAGTAGCACTCTACCGTTCTTTTCTCTATCCCATCGTAATTATGGCAACCGTACCAATAGGATTAACCGGAGCTTTGTTGAGTTTGGTGATAGTAAACAGAATTCCTGGTGTTGTGGTACCGCTGGATATGATTACCGGGTTGGGATTTGTGATTCTGACTGGAGTTGTGGTGAATAATGCCATCCTTTTGGTAGACCGAGCCTTGCAATTACAGCGAGAAGGAATAGATTACGATACATCGTTGTATAGAGCAGTATGCGATCGCTTACGACCGATATTCATGTCTGCTGGCACTACAGTACTGGGAATGTTACCGCTAGCAGCAATACCAGGAAAAGGAGCTGAATTATATCAAGGATTAGGGATTACCTTGACTGGCGGATTAGCTTTGTCTACATTACTGACACCTACAGTAGTTCCAGCATTGATGGGATTATTAGGAGACTTTAGGGGTCAAAAGCTGAAACCTTCTGAGGTGAATAATAAAGAAGAATCCCGTCAAATGGTTAGAGTGGATTAATATGGAAGAATTTTAAGAGTTTTGTGGAATAGGCATCTTGCCTGTGGCTGATCTGGTGGAATAGGCATCTTGCCTGTGGCTGATCTAGTGGAATAGGCATCTTGCCTGTGGCTGATCTAGTGGAATAGGCATCTTGCCTGTTCAGGGAGCTTTTCGGGCGGGCAAGATGCCCGCTCTACGAATATTCAAAAGAAGATTCAGCAACGCCCATCTACCCATATCCCTATCTCCCCATCTATACTTTTAGGAACAATGTTAAAGCCCTGCCAGACTTGGGGGGCTAGGGAGAAAAAATCAACTTAACTGCGTAAGTTCTGTTGGAGCGAGAGTATTCAGTTGTATTGTTGACAGGTAGAGAGCTATAGATGAATGCTGGAAATACCCCTGGTTATCTCCTCAAGCAGATAGAGTCAGCACTGTGTCGTGCTTTTCCTAGTAAAACTCAATTAGAAATGATGCTACGTCATCAATTCAGTCAAAATCTGGAAGAGATTGCTCGTGGTGAAAATTTGACTGAAATTGTTTACAAAGTAGTAGACTATTTCAATACTAGCAATAGTTTAGAAAAATTAATTAAGAAAGCACTTAACGAAAATCCCAATAATGCTAGCTTAAAGGCAATCAAGGAAAAATTTGAAATTACGACTAGTTTAGTCAACCTATTGCTTCCTTTAAAAAAACAAATAATCAAGCCAATGCAACAGGCTTATAGAGCTTGTTGTTACGATAAATTAGGAAATTATCGGGAATATGAAATCCCTGATAATTTAAATGATATTCTAGAAAATTTGGATAATATCCCTCAACAAAATGATAATGAAAAACATATTATAGAATTTGTTGCTCGTTTATTAATAACTGGAAATCTTCCCAAAGCAATTGCTGAACAACTCAAGCAATGGTTAGAAAAAAACGATTCTGCTGCTCAATGGGAACGTCTAATAAAAAAACTGAAATTTCAACAAGATGATTTGTTATTAGATGAAGACGGAACAGTACTTTTATCGGAAGATGAATTACTGCCGCCTAGACATTCTTTTGATTCTAACTGGCTAAATGAACTTGAAGCTCCTGAGGGGACAGTTAAGCTTCGCTCTAAATTCTACCTGCAGCGATAAAACGAAGCTAAATGGTTAGATAAAGTCTTAGGATGGGGAGAAACTATCCGTGTCAAAGGTGCTCATCAGATGGGCAAAAGCTCCTTGCTAGCTCGTATGCACCAACGGGCTAAGCAAAATAGTCAAGCTGCACTCTATCTTGATTTTCAGCGTCTTGACCAAACGTTTTTATCCACTCTCGACTCCCTGTTACGATATATAGCCGCTCGCATGACCAAGCACTGGCGAACTTCCCGTTCACCAGACTCCTATTGGTCTAGTTCCTTGGGAGCAAAAGATAAATTATCTGATTTTGTGCTTAAAGAAGTTCTTGAAAACGCTAACTTACCTATTCTACTGATCTTTGATGATGTTGATCGAGTTTTCAAGTATGACTACAGAGATGACTTTTTTAGTCTAATTCGAGCTTGGCATAATGAGCGTCCCTTCGAAGAACAATGGGAAAAACTCAACCTAGTTCTAGCATATTCCACAGAAGCATTTTTATTTATTCAAGATTTAAACCAATCACCGTTCAACGTCGGTATATCTATTGAACTAGGAGATTTGAGTCGTTCTCAAGTTGAGGAAATGAATCGTAAACATAATAGCATAGCACGGTCAGGTGAACTTAACTCCCTGATCAATTTACTAGGAGGACATCCATACTTGTTAAGAATGGCTTTTTATACAATGGCTACAGGAAGCATCAGCGTACCAGAATTTTGTAGAGTAGCAGGTGATGATGATGGTCCATTTGCAGAACACCTATCTCGATATCTTAGGCAACTTGAAGCATCGCCAGATTTGCGACATGCCATGCAAGACGTTCTCAGAAAACACAAATGCCAGGATAACGAAATTTTTTATCGGTTACGGAAATCAGGATTAATTCTGGGACACAGTCCTGATGCCGTACAGGCAAGATGTCAGCTTTATGCACAATATTTTGAAACGAGACTATGAGTAATGGATTATCATCACAACCCGATCCAGAGTACGCCAGATCCAGATTACTATGTAGTGGGCGGAACGTTAAAAGTTTCAGACCGTAGTTACGTACCCCGTGCTACTGACCAGCAACTTCTAGACAATCTGATCAACGGAGAGTACTGCTATGTACTAACCACTCGTCAGATGGGCAAATCTAGTTTGATGGTACGCACCGCAGTAAAATTAAAGGAATTTAATATACGTAGTGCCATTATTGATTTAACCAGCATCGGCACTTCTGTTGGATTGGAAGCTTGGTATCTAGGGCAAATTCGACGTATTGTAAGACAACTGCGTCTACACTTCGACTATCTGAGTTGGTGGAGAGAAAATGCCAGCTTTAGTGAAGTAGATAGATATTCAATGTTTATCTCAGAAATATTATTATAGAAAGTTTCTTCCTCGGTTGTATTATTCATTGATGAAATAGATTCTACCCTCTCACTATCCTACACCGATGACTTCTTTGCTGCTATACGTTCCCTCTATAACGAACGTGCGATTAACTCGGAGTTAGAGCGGCTAACTTTTGTCCTTTTGGGTGTAGCCTCTCCATCGGATTTAGTAAAAGCTGTTGAACGGACTCCTTTCAATATTGGAAGGCGTATTGAGTTAAACGATTTCACTTTGGAGGAAGCTCAACCTCTTGCTGCTGGACTGGCACCAGGATCTGACCAAGCATTCAAGCTACTACAGCAAATAATTAATTGGACAGGAGGACATCCCTATCTTACCCAGAAAACTTGTCAAGTTGTGGCACAGTGGGCTAAGGAAAGTTGGGATACTACTCAAGTAGATAAGATTGTGGAAAAGCTTGTACGAGAAACTTTCTTGACAAAGCGTGGTAAGTACAATGATGACAATTTGCATTTTGTAAGAGAACGTCTTTTAAGAGAATCAGAATCAGCAGAATTACTTAATCTTTATTCTCTAATCATGCAAGACATAATTATAAGTAATAAAGACCGAAATTTAACTCACGCAAGACTAAAATTGATCGGTATAGTAAAAGCTAATGATTCAGGCATACTTGAGATACGAAATCGAATATATTCTGAAGTTTTTAATCTGACTTGGCTCAATAACAACGGAGTCACAGTAGGTGATAATAATACGTACATTCAAGGTGACCAGCAAGCTGGCTACATTCAAGGTGACCACCATTATTATGGCAATATTAATATTTTAAATTATGTAACCAAGTCATCCATAACTCGAACAGAGTACCGCATTCGTCAGGCATTGCTTGCCAACGTCAAAAACTTTTGGATTAAAGGTGTTTTAGAAAAATATTTATATCACCAAGTGCTTATTGAACAGGGACTAGAACAACGGCCTGATGCAGTTACTAAGCCTTTGAGCGAGATTATAGAGATTGGGGAACCCTCACCTCAACCACTCCCAGAAGGGACTAAGGTAATTGACATTTTTGACCAAATTGGTCTAGGTCGGACGCTGCTCATATTAGGTGAACCAGGCTCAGGTAAAACCACAACGTTACTAGAACTAACCCGTGACTTAATTACCCGTGCTGAGCAAGATGTTGATTACCCAATTCCTGTAGTATTGAATCTCTCATCTTGGGGATATAAGAGGCAAAGTATTGCTGATTGGCTCATCGAAGAACTACGCACTATATATAAGGTTCCTAAGACAATTGCACAAGCTTTAGTCACGAAACAGCAACTGCTCCTGCTCTTAGATGGTTTGGATGAAGTCAAGGCTCCATATCGAGAGGCGTGTGTTACTGCTTTTAACACTTTCTCCAAGCAGTATAATGCAGCAGAAATTGTCGTTTGCAGCCGCATCAAAGACTACCAAGCCCTTTCTAACCGTCTGAACTTTGCAAGTGCGGTTTATTTGAGGTTGCTCACCTTAGAACAAATCTTTCATTACCTGAATAATTTGAGGGCTAATGTTACAGGATTGAGGGTATTAATTGCAGAGGATACAGTACTGCAAGAGTTAGCTAAATCTCCTTTGATGCTCAATATTATGACTCTGGCTTACCAAGGAGTAGCTGTTGAAGACTTGCCTAGAACTGACTTAGTAGAAGAACGTCGCAAACAGCTATTCAGTGCCTACATTGAGAAGATGTTTAAGCGTCGGAAGACTAATCAGAGATACAGTAAAGCTCAAACAAAGTATTGGTTAGCTTGGCTGGCACAGCGGATGCTTGAGAATCAACAAACGATATTTTTAATTGAACGAATGCAGCCTACCTGGTTGCTAAATAGAACTCATAAGATAGTTTATTCAACTCTATTGAGGTTGCTGTGTGGGCTAATTTTTGGCTTAACTGGTGTGCTAATTTTTGGCTTAACTGGTGGGGTAGCTTTTGGCTTAACGGGTGGACTAGTTTTTATTTCATTTTTGGGGCTGGGAAGTAGGGAAGAAATAAAGCCTGTTGAAACTCTGGATTGGTCTCGAATAACACTAGAGAATGCACTCAATTTTAAGCAAATTATTAAAGGGATAAGTAGGCTGATTTTTGGACTGAGTGTTGGGCTAGCTTTTGGAGTGATTTTTTTGTTTACAGGTGGGCTAGTGTTTGATTTGATGAATAGGCTGATTTTTGGACTGATTTTTGGACCGGTTTTTGGACTGGTTTTTGGACTGGTTTTTGGGTTGATAGGTGGGCTGGTTGGTTCTAATGTAGAGTTAAAAGCAGCTCCTAATCAGGGGATATTTATATCAGCAATTAACGCGGGAACCTTGGGATTATTTAGTGGGTTGATATTTGGATTGATTGGTGGGCTTATTGGTAGGTTATCTGCTGGGCTGATAAGTGGATTGATTAGTACGTTGCTCATGAGTATGTTAAGTAATGCTGGTATTGCTTGCATTCAACATTTGGTCTTGCGTATAATTCTATTTTGTAGTGGACACATTCCGTGGAACTACGCTCATTTCTTAGACTACGCCACTGATCGTGTTTTTTTGCAAAAGGTTGGCGGTGGCTACATGTTTATACATCGGGTGCTACTAGAGCATTTTGCTACCTTGGAACCATGGGAACTAGAAAAACGGTGAGGCGTTTGCTACCATCTGAAATAGCAACCTGATAAAGTCATGACTCTAGCAATTGCCATTGAACCTGCACCTATAGAGACAGATGCCCATGGTGTTGTACGAGTTGCCAAAACTCGCGTCACCCTAGACACTGTTGTGACTGCTTTTCTTGAGGGATGCACGCCAGAGGAAATCGCAGAGCAATATCCATCCCTACAACTACCAGATATCTACTTGGTTATCGGTTACTACCTCAGACATCGAGATGAGGTTCATACCTATCTGGTAGAACGTCAACGTCAGAGAGATGCAATTCAGCAGGAGGCTGAACAACGTTTTAATCCAATGGGAATACGCGATCGCTTACTAGCTAGACGTAATCAATCCAGGTAATTCCAAATGGCTCGATTCCTGGCAGATGAAAATTTTAATAATCAAATTGTCCGAGGTCTTCTTCGCCAAAGTCCAGATATTGATATTGTGCGTGTTCAAGATGTGGACTTATCAGGAGCAGATGATCCAACTGTTTTAGCATGGGCTGCTCAAGAAGGACGAATGGTTTTAACTCATGATGTTGCTACGATGATAACTTTCGCATACGAACGTATCCAAGCAGGATTATCTATGCCTGGGTTGTTTGAGGTGAGTCGTCGTGTCCCAATCGGGCTAGCGATAGAGGAAATTATCTTGATTGCTGAGTGCAGCCTTGAGGGAGAGTGGGAAGGACAAGTAAGATTTCTACCTCTACGGTAAATACGAGTAGTTGCTGCTACTATTACCGTTAAATTACTCAAGTTTCCGAACGGAACGGAGGTGCTAAAATATCCAATTGTGCGGAGTGACGTGCAGCTTAGTTGGGTTTTTAGGCTAAACACTGGGTATTTTTGTTAACTAGAATAGAATAAACTCTTTTGTGCGGGAAGTAGAGATCGCCATGAAAGTAGCCACCACAGCTGTTGAAACCAATCCCATTGTGTTGAGGATGCCCCCGGCATGGGCTATGGATGATGATCAATTTTTTGAGTTTTGTCAGATTAATCGAGATTTACGAATTGAGCGCACATTAGACGGAAAAATAATTGTTATGCCCCCCACAGGAGGTGAAACATCTCAAAAAAATTCCAACATTAATTTTCAGCTACAGTTGTGGAATCGCCAAACAAAGCTAGGCAAGGTATTTGATTCTTCTGGTGGCTTTAAGCTGCCCAATGGTGCAGAACGTTCCCCTGATGCTTCTTGGGTCAAAAAAGACAGGTGGGAAGCCCTAACGCCTCAACAAAGGAAAAAGTTTATTCCTCTGTGCCCAGATTTTGTGATTGAGTTGCGCTCTCCCAGTGATAGGGTGAAGAGTCTTAAGGAAAAGATGGAAGAGTACAGGTCAAATGGCGCTCTGTTGGGGTGGTTGATTGAGCCAAATAGTCGTCAAGTATATATTTACCGTCCTGGGGTAGAAGTGGAGCAGTTGGACAATCCAGCTAGGGTGAAGGGGGATGAATCAGTGCTGCCTGGTTTTGTCATGGTCATGGAAGAAGTTTGGGAAGGGTGAACAACGCTTTAATGCCATTGGAATACGCGATCGCTGAAAGCGGGACGCGCGTCCATCGCCTAATAGCTAGGCGCAATCAATCCGGCGTTGCTGAATTAAGGAATGAATGCGGGATCATCTGGTTTTGGTCAAGCCCCCGTGGGTCCCCCAAATTTGGGGGACGCAAGAAAGTCTTGTTCCCCCCAAAATTGGGGGGCTAGGGGGGCTTGACCATACCCATAATCAGCAACGCAATCAATCCAGGTAATCCCAAATAGCTCAATTCCTGGCAAATGACAATTTTAATTTCAAAAGATTAGTTGCTTAATCGATAATGGGTAATGGGTAACTGACCTAACTATACTTGAAATGATTCCTCAAAAAAAATTGTGTAGGTTAAACATGTATCACTAGAGTCATCATGTTCTACCAACTCCTCACCTGGATCATAGCCCTAGCCCTAACCCTCTCCACTACCTTACTACCCATTGCTCCTGCCTCCGCTAACCCAGTCCAAACCGAGAACGTCGAGGTGCAATTAATCAGCGAAGTCATCAACATTCAACCTGGAACCCCCTTCTGGGTAGGACTGCACTTCAACATCAATCCCGGCTGGCACACCTATTGGCGAAACCCTGGTGACTCGGGTCTCGGAGCTACCCTTAAGTGGACCA
>NZ_JAAHIG010000103.1:0-26172 GCF_010692305.1 Moorena sp. SIO4G3
TGTGGCTCGTGTAAAAGAATATGGCCGATTGGAGAGAAGACATAGCAGTTTTTACGTTGGTTTATATGGTCAAACCTGGGTTAACTTCAAAGATGTTTGTCTAGAATTAGTAACCGAATTAATGAGATTAAATCCTAATAAACGAAAGTATTATCAACGAGGTCTAAGGGCTAGATTAATTATAGAGTCTGCGTTTTAGATTATTTCGTCGCCCCCTCAGCTAATTGCAATAATGAGATGCAGCCCCTTAATAACGCACCATAGAAGTATATTTACTAGGTAAGTACTGATAACAAGTAACAAGTTAAAAATAAAATTTTCTCTAAATACGAAATAATTTACTATCGGAGATATTAGGTAAACTGATGTGCTTTTAAATTGGTTATTCCCTGTTCCCTGTTCCCTGTTCCCTGTTCCCTTTGAGTAATTTAGATATCCCAAACTCAATGCTGAATATCGTATCAGTTAATCAGCTCAAATACATCTACTGTTTGCCGTTTTCCCTTGATTGAAACCTGACCCAATTCCCGATAGGTATACTGGTGCTTGGTCGCTTCATAGACACTACCACTGACGAGGATCTGACCCCCGTTGGCCATAGCTTGTAATCTGGCAGCGATATTGACTTCATCACCAATGGCTGTATAGTCCATATGCTGGGGAGAACCAATGTTTCCCACGACAACTTCTCCTGAACTAATCCCAATACCGGTTAGAAAATTCTCCCGGATCCAGGGGGTAGGCATAGTTTTAAGTTGATGTTGCATAGCAATAGCAGCTGCGATCGCTTGTCCCTGATTATCCTCTAGCTTAGAGGGGGCACCAAACATAGCCACAATCATATCCCCCACAAATTTATTGACTGTTCCCTCATGGCTGAAGATGACATCGACCATACAGGTAAAATATTCGTTCAGGTATTCAACAATTTTATGGGCTTCTAATTCTTCACACCGAGTTGTGAAATTCCGAATATCAGAGAACAATATAGTAATAGGCTTTTTGGCTGGAGTCAGAGAGATATTGCCCTTGGCATCAATAATGGCTTGGACAAGTTGGGAAGGAATATAGCGTTCCAGTCGGCTTTTAATCCGCTCCTCCTGTAGTTTATTTCTATGGAGCAACGCATTTTCAATAGCTCCTGCTGCTTGAGCTCCAAGAATCGTTAAAAATTTCAAGTCTTGAGCTGTATAATTAACCGGTTTTTCACTACAAAAGTTAATCACCCCCAGCAGACCCTTTTGGGTTTTTAGAGGAGCACAAACCAGAGAGTTGATGGACTTCACAGTAGCAATAAACCTGGGATCATCTTGAACCTGATTTACAATTTCAGCCTTACCAATTCCTAGCCCATTCTCTGTATTACTATTGCTCAGCTGAAAAAAATCTTTTGGATTATACTGTTTGCCAAAGGCTGAGATTATATCTAGTTGCTCAGTTTCGGAATTAATTAACAAGACTGAACCACAATCTCCTGGAATCAGTCTTCTCGCTTCATCTAGGAAAAGCTGAGCAATAGCGGATAGCTCTAAACAGGATGGAATCCGTTCCGAAACTCTATAAAGTAAATTAATTTCTCGGTATTGATCTAAGATAGCACTGCCTAGATCTTTTTTTTCTAATTCTTGATTAGCCAAATAATTCAGGAGTTCTTTAATTGGGATCGCTTTCTGATCCCCCTTGACCCAGCCAATCACCTGACCTCTTGCTTCAACGGGATATTTATTAGCTAAGTTACAATCTCCCAATACCGAAATTTTCCTAGGATTCTCCAACAGCAGCTTTCCGTAGATATCCTCAATCTGGACAACGGTGTCTATGGCGTCAATCAGTTGACTTATGACCCCTAGCGCTTTTGGCTTAGAAATAATTTTTTTGAGACTGACAGATGCCATACTTTGTGCTACTATGGTGATTTACCTTAAAAGTATCGATTCAAAGTACTCCTCACCCGTTCTTCTCGAAGCATATTCTCATAGAGGATAGCATTAGAGATGGCTGATGTGGCTTGAGATGCTAAAGCACTGATCAATTTCAAATCCCTGGCTGTATAGTCTACAGGTTTTTCACTACTGAGCTCAATCACACCAATTACCTGATCTTTGGTCTTGAGTGGGACACACATTAGGGAACTGATCGGATAATCAGATGGCACAAACCTGGGATCCGATGAGACATCGTTAACGATTTCTCCTACACCAGTCATAATCACACTGCGAACAATACCTGCTATCGATTGCTTGTGGGGTCTATCCCCCATTTTTGGATCAAAGCTAGCCAGTACTTCCAGTTGGGATTGGTCTTGGTCTAGCAAAAAGAGAAATCCCCGATTTACTGGAATTAATTCCCTAGTTTGATTAATCACAATTTGAGCAACGTCTTGAGGCATTAAGTTGGCAGTTAATTTCCCCGATAGATTGTAGAGTAAGTTTATTTCTCGATAGTTTTCTAAGGTTTCTATAGCAATTGCGCGGCGTTCTAGTTCTCGATTCGCTAAATAATTGAGTAGAGCAGCAATAGGACGAGCATTCTCTCCTCCCCTGACCCACCCTAAAGTAGTTCCTTTCAGGTCTATCTTGTATTTGCAAGATGAATAATCAGGCTCATCTCCCAATAACAGTTGCTCATCAATATCTTGAATACTAATATCTCCTCCCAGGGAAGTTATCAGGTTATTGAGCAGTGACGAGATGTCTTTTTGGGCAATTATTTTTTTAAGTTTAATAGCAGCCATGCATGTAATACTTTAGTATTAATCATCTAATAATACAAAAAATGTCGTAGCTAATCCCTGTTCAAAACGCACCTTTTTAACCAATGCTTGTTCTTTCGCAATCCCTGAGTTAACCAGAATTATATCAGGTTTTAATGAAATTGCTATAGAAATACAATCTTGACCATTTCGGGCAGAAATTATCCCGATTCCTCTTTTCCGTAATGCCTGAGTAATCATTTCAGCTTGAGGGAGATTTTCCTTCACTATCAAAACTTGCTTAGTAGGCTTTTCTTGAGAGGTCAGTCGAACAACCTCTTTGAGCAGTTCTTCGAGATTAATCGGTTTGCTCAAACATCGCTCAACTCCTAGAGCATGTTGATCTTCAGTGATAGACAAAATGATAATCGGAATATCCATACTGTCCAAGTCATTTTTAACCACCGCTGCTGTATCAAACCCATTCATTCTCGGCATCATTACATCCAAGATAATTAGGTCAGGAGGTTCTTGTTTGATCTGTTGAATTGCTTCCCAACCATCTTTCGCTTCCTGAATCCTGTAACCTTCTGCTCTAAGATGCTGCTTGAGTAGCTCTCGAATCGGAGCTTCATCATCCACAATCAGAATGGTTTTCTTCCTCGAATTTCTGATAATTGTCGAGGTGGTCATGGATGAGTGGAGTTGGGTGAGCAGGGTTTCAGCAGCTATGGTTTTTACTCCAGGTTCAGACTCAACGGGGATGGGTAACCTAAAGGAGAAGTTACTCCCTTTGCCCAGTTCGCTTTCGACCCAAATTTTTCCTCCATGATGTTCCACAATTTCCTTACAAATAGGGAGTCCTAAGCCGGTACCTTGAGGTTTTTCAGTTAGAGTATTACCCGCCTGTTTGAATTTTTCAAAGATCAGCGTCTGCTCGGCTTCAGAAATGCCTATACCGCTATCAATGATACTAACGGTAATCTCTGAACCAGTTCGCCTTACTTTACAGTATACAAACCCTTTATCCGTAAACTTAGCCGCATTAGATATTAGATTAATCACCACCTGAATTAGTCGGTCTCGGTCACCAATTATCTGAGGGAAGCCCTCGTCTATACTCTTAATTAATTCCACATCATTCTGTTCAAACAGAGCAGTCGTAGCAATGATTGCTCGTTCTAGGACATCTACAACTGAGAGGGGTTGCATTTTCCACTCTACTCGACCAGCTTCTAGCTTAGCCAGATCCAGGACATCATTGATCAAAGCTTTAAGACGCTCCCCTTCGGAGATAATAATGTTAACATTTTCTGACACTTGCTTCAGGGTGCGCTGAATCTTGTGGTCATTGGTATAAATTAAGGGAAATAGGGTTTTTTCCAGTTTTTTCTGAATCAGTTTGGCAAAACCCATGACTGAGGTTAGGGGAGTCCTCAATTCATGGGAAACTGTGGAAATAAAGTCTGTTTTCATCCGGTCTACTTCTTTTTCAAAGGTAATATCTCGGATCAGAATCACCGAACCCATAAAGCCATCCTGACTATTAGGATTATCTGTCGCCTTAGTATCTTTTAGAATAGCAGTGGCTACGGCTTTGCCAATCCGTTGATTGGTCAGTTCTACTTCAGCGGTAAAGACTTGTTGAGGGTTAGTCTTGGTAAGAGTGACTAGGTTTGCGATCGCATTCCCCAACACTCCCTGACACCCTTGACCGATTAACTCGATTTCCTCCAAATCAAACAAGCTCACCAAAGCTGGATTGATGCGAGTAATTTTGCCCTTGGTATCTGTTACCAGTAATCCATCGGCTAAGCTTCTAATCATCGCATCCACATAAGCCAGAGTATGCTGTAATTGAGTCGTGGTGGTTTTGAGGCACTGAGCTTGTTCACTGACAATTCTGTACTGTTCTTGAGTAGTGGTGTATAAATGTGCCTGGTTGATGGCGATCGCTAACTGATTGCTCACGGCTTCTAATAGCTCCAATTCCAAATCACTACAGCTCCAAGGCTTGCGGCGCATACAAATTAAATAGCCAGGAGGATGCAACCCCCGAATCATGACTGGTAACGCCAGATAGTTCCCTGTCTGGCAGTAGATGAGTTTATCACCACTATCATGGAACTGAACCATCTGTCCTTGGCTTAAGCGATCGCATAAATCATTACAAGACTTGATACTTATTAATCCCACTTGGGACGGTAAATCAGCTTTGCGATGTTCACACAGAATTTCCAAGCATTGTTGGTCTTGGTGATACCAGCCAAAAGTCACTCGGTCGAGACGCAAGAGGGTAGCAATTTCATTGACAGTAGTTTGCACAGTTGTTTCCAAATCCAGAGATTCACGAATACGAGTAGTAAGCCGATTCAGCAGCGCCTCCTGCTGAGCCCTGGCGTTGGCCTGCTCGAAAGTTTGAATCTGTAGTAAAGCAATAACCATGGCGATGATCAGCATCACTCCCAACACCGATGCCAACAGATTGAGAGAATTGAGTTGTCGCTCCACATTAGCCCGGGGAATCACCAAAGCCACAGACCAATCCGCGTGTTGCAGAGGAGCATAGGCAACATACACCCACTGACCATCCAGTTCCAGTAGCGTTACCGACTCTTGCGGGTTGGCTATTTTCCTAGCCTCCATCATCTCTTGAGCAATTTGCTTGAGATTGGGGTCACGGGAGTCTAAAAAACTCCTAGCAAATTGAATTACCTTTGGGTCTGGATGGGCAATGGGTACTCCTTCTGAGTCCAAAGCAAAGGCATAACTCCCTTCTCCCAAGGTAGTATTGGTAATCACCTCTGACAGTCGGTCTAGGGAAACCGGTCCAGCAAATTCTCCCACAGGGAAAGACAATGCACCAGCCAACTCCCCTGGTTTTGCTTCGGTTACATCCCCCAGTTCCACATCCTCGTTGGTTAGGTTGCCCACAGCCAGGTTTTCTGGAGTAATTTCCGTGTCATTGTTGGGGGGAACTGACCAGATAGGAGCCGCAATATTGACTTGGCGAATACCAGTAGAACGAGAGACCACCGGATTATCCACAAAGGTTTCTCCTTGCATGGCTCGTTGAAAGTGAGTGCGATCGCTAAGATTCTTCCCCTCAATAAAACCTGCACGAGTGGTGTAGTAAGAGCCATTTCCCTTAGCCATGACAAACATATGAAAATCGGGCAATCGTTCTTGCTCGAGTTGCAGATAGGGTCGGGCAACCTCCCAGTCCAAAGACCGAACTTGGGGAGTATTCGCAATTGTTTCCACCTTCGCCATCAGAACCGCCAACCATTCATCAATTTGATGTCCCGCGATCTTGACCTTCAATTGAGCATTATCCTTCAGACTCTCAAGAATCAGACTCCGAACCACCCAATAACTGGTGAAAGCTGCTGTTCCCACTAGCGCAATGGTGCCACTAATTAACAACCGGGGAACAGAACGCCTTGGCTGCCATACCGATTGATAACTATTGTGCTTAAGCCACCACTGGCGTCTAAACCAAGTTCCCATCTCTGTTATGGAAAATCCTTTCTGTTGTTCCTGAGAAACTTCAGCAGCTTTTGCCTGGGGTTGGGCTAGGATAGTGGGGTCGGAGCAACTGGTGTCCACCTCTGATGCTAAAGGAATACCGCTCACCTGACAGTACCCGTGTGGGTAAACCTTGAGTGGGGAATTATCCGGAGGTGAGTTTCTCTGGGAACTAGCATTAAAACGATTCAGTCTAACTGTTCCGAAGATAGTCCTTAGGCTGGGTTGCCTACTGGTGGGATAAGATGACAATTGTTTACCTCCCCTTTCTCCTCTGATGTCCTCTGTTCCCCCTCTTGCATCGGAGTACAAATTATCCCTATCTTGGACAATACCCCAATCACTTCCAGGCTGGGGATTGACCTGGGTAGAGTACCTACCCTGCCTTCTTGGATATAGTGCTTCTGGCTGATTGTCTCCCCGCCAATCCAGATAACCTTGTAGCAGTTGCCGCAACAGTTCCATACCATTGATCCAGAGGTTTTCTTCTATCTGGTAATAGGTGAGACGGTACGCTTCCTCAGAACAGAGCCAATTAAGAATTTCTTCAAAGTACTCACGAGCTTGGACAAATGGCTTGAGCTGAGTATATTCAGATGTTTCCATAAAAAAATCGGATATAGGTTTGTTCGGATCTCGCCTAATCTCTACCAGGAAAATTATAGTCAGTCCGGGTAATTTTTTTAAAAGTGGTTAGTCGTTAGTCGTTAGTCGTTAGATCAAGTCCAGTTAATCACTGACTAATAATCACTTACTAAATAGTCCCTGTTTTGGTAATGGGCAATCCCTAATGCTGAATCGTAAACTACCAAGTACTAATTACCAAGTACTAATTACCAAGTAACAATTAACCTATAAGAGATATGATAATTAGTTAAACCGATTGGGTATAATCGGTAATTTATCCTGAATTATGAATTACAAATGACGAATTGTCAGTAATATTACGGTTGACTTGTGCTTCTGTGATTTGATGAACTTCAAATAGGGTCATACTAACTAATACCAATTTCATTTATTCGAGCTACAGATGGTTAACAGGTCTAGGTGAATCGTTTAGTCGATGATCTTCGTAACCTTGGCCTTTCGGCCACGCTACGCAAACAAGCTACCCTACAAGGGACGGCTAAGACGAACAACTAAATTAATGTGTAGCAATAGTTTTTTAAATTGGGATAATCGATTGTGATTCATGGACAATCATAAACTGTATTATAACAATACTCATAAGCAAAAAAACTAGTTATTAAATGGTTTATCCTAAGAAGAATACTAGTGATATAAAAATTAATCTTTTTATGTGCTTTGTGCTAGTTATTAGTATAATTTTAATTTCAACAAATAATCACAATAAACTACCGGATCAATCAATAAACTATATGATAAAACCCTCCAAAGATAGTATTTTAGTTGATGAACCAATTCAGCCCATTCCACTAAAATTAGAACTAAACAAAGACAAGGTTAAACTGGGCAATATGCTTTTTCATGACCCCCAACTGTCACAGGATAACACCATCTCTTGTGCTAGCTGCCACAATCTAAATACCGGTGGTACAGACCAAATGGTGCGTTCAATTGGGATCAACAATAGGATTGGCTTAATCAATGCACCCACAGTCTTCAACAGTGGATTCAATTTTAAGCAACATTGGGACGGAAGCATTGAAACCCTGATCGAACAGATTGATAGACCAATCCATGCAGAGCATGAAATGGGTTCTAATTGGCAAGAAATCCTCAGTAAGCTCAAGCAATCCCCTGAGTATGTCTCACTATTTAGCCAACTGTATAAAGATGGTATCAACAGCGACAACATCAAGGATGCGATCGCTACTTTTGAAAGATCGCTGTACACTCCCAACTCACGCTTTGACCAATTTCTGCGCGGCCATAAAAATGCCCTCTCCTCCTCAGAACAAGAAGGCTATCGTCTATTTAAAGCCTATGGCTGTGTTAGCTGTCACCAAGGAGTCAATGTCGGCAGTAATATGTTCCAGGCTTTTGGTCTGTTTGGAGATTACTTTAAAGATCGCGGTAAGCTTAGCAAAGCTGATTTGGGACGCTTTAATGTCACTGGCAATGAACGTGATCGTTATGTATTTAAGGTTCCCAGTTTGCGCAACGTTGCTCTAACATCACCATATTTTCACGACGGTTCAGCTGAAACTCTTGAAGAAGCTGTGACGATAATGGGCAAATATGAATTGGGACGCCGACTGTCGCCAAACGATATTGGTTTGATTGTCAAGTTCCTGAAAACTCTCACAGGCGAGTATCAAGGAAAACCATTGTGAACACAACTCAAGTGCTAAAGCTCATAAATACCTTGGCTGCTGTTTTTATCTTGGCTTTTTTGGTGAAGAAAAGTCTACCAATTAAGGTTGAAGAACACCAACAGTATAAAAATACTTTAAATCAACAAAAGGAGATAGATGTAATATTAAATCAGGATATTCTCAAATCTCGATCCGATATTTTAACCTATTATGATCCATTTTTCAAGCATTTGTATCAACTAAAAAATACCCAAAACGAGCTTAAGAGTATTCCGACATTTATTAATCATGATGGGAGAAAAGAACTCAATAAAATTCTTCAAAGTAACTTAGAATTAATCAATGAAAAAGAAAGGTTAATCGAAAGATTAAAATTCCATAATTCCATTCTAAAAAACTCCATTATTTACTTGCCATTTCTCACTAAAGATCTGGTCAATAGTACTTACAATAAAACCATAAACCATTATTTAGAATTTACTCTCGATGAACTGCTGAAAAATATCCTGCTTTACAACCTAAACTCTGATCAGGAATTAGAAGCGCTGATCAATGACAATATGGATATGCTGTTGGAGATCAAAGACCAAAATGATTTTGGTAAAGATGAAGAATTTATCGATCTAGCCCTCAGCCATACCCGAAAAATTATGAGCAATAAACCTCAGGTAGATGAACTGACCCAGCAGCTGCTACAGCTCCCTACCAAGCAGTTAAACGAAGAACTGGATTACGTCTATAACATCTACTATAACCAAGCTATTGATACAGCTAATACTTATCGTTTATATGCCTATAGTTTGTTGTTGATTTTGTTGGCTTGGATTGCCTACTTAATTATCAACAAGTTGGTAAAAGCCAACCGTCGTACCATCAACATTCTCGAAAGTATCACGGATGCCTTTATTGCCCTAAACGACCAGTGGCAGATTACTTATCTTAATCCCCAAGCTTTCCAAATGCTACAGAGTCAACCCGAACAGCTTCTGAATCAGAATTTGGAGGAGGTGTTTTCCGGAGTCTTTGGCTCCAAGTTTTACCAGGAGTGTCATCGGGCTGTTGCTGCACAGGTTGTTGTCACCTTTGAAGAATACTATCCACCGACCAAACGTTGGTTTGACGTGAAAGCTTATCCAGGTATTAATGGTCTTTCAGTGTTCTTTCATGACATTACCCAGCGCAAACAAGCCTCCCGGGTCTTGCAGCAACTTAATGAGGACTTAGAAGCTAGGGTAGAAGAACGTACTGTACAACTTGCTGAAAGTATGAAAGAAGCCGAAAAAGCGCGGAATAAGTCTGAAGAAGCTAACAAAGCCAAAAGCGAATTTCTTGCCAATATGAGTCATGAACTGCGCACCCCCCTCAATGCCATCCTAGGATTCACCCAATTGATGAACCGTGACTCATCACTGAATCAGGAACATCAGGAATATCTAGCAATCATTAGTCGCAGTGGTGAGCATTTACTGAACTTGATCAATGACATTTTAGAAATGTCCAAAATCGAGGCAGGTCAGATAACTCTAAATGAAACTAGCTTTGACCTGTATCGTCTGCTGGATAGTCTCGAAGAGATGTTACGACTGCGTGCAGCATCCAAAGGCTTACAACTTATTTTTTACCGAGAGCCAGAGCTTCCTAGATATGTGAAAACAGATGAGGGAAAATTGCGCCAAGTTTTGATTAATTTACTGGGAAACGCTATCAAGTTTACTCAAGAAGGCAGTGTAACCTTGCGCGTGGTTCGTAACAATGAAAAGTTGAAGGTTGACAGGTCTGATCCGTTGAATGTTGACAGGTTGAATGTTGACAGGTCTGATCCGTTGAAGGTTGACAGGTCTGATCCGTTGAATGTTGACAGGTTGAATGTTGACAGGTCTGATCCGTTGAAGGTTGACAGGTCTGATCCGTTGAATGTTGACAGGTTGAATGTTGACAGGTCTGATCCGTTGAAGGTTGACAGGTTGAATGTTGTTCGCGTTCGCGCAGGGTCGGCCGAAGGCCACGCTTTCGCCGTAGGCGACGCTGAAGCCTGGCCTTTTGGCCACGGTTTTCCCAATAACCAGCAACTGGCAACTCCAACTAACCTTCAACCAACTAACCTTCAACCAACTAACCTTCAACCAACTAACCTTCAACCAACTAACCTTCAACCTGCTAACCTTCAACCAACTAACCTTCAACCTGCTAACCTTCAACCTGCTAACCTTCAACCTGCTAACCTTGGCCAAAAGGCCACGCTTTCGGCAAAGCCGACGCTGCGCGAACGCGAACAACCTGCAACCCTTACCAGACAGACAATCACCTTTGAAATAGAAGATACCGGTCCTGGTGTTGACCCAGCTGAGATTGACAGCTTGTTTGAAGCATTTGTCCAAACTGAAATCGGTCGGAAATCTGAACAAGGAACTGGTTTGGGTTTGTCCATTAGCCGACAATTCGTGAAGTTGATGGGAGGGGATATCACCCTTACTAGTCCTCTAGGTGGAGGAACAATCGTTACATTTGATATCCAGATTAGTCTGGCTGGAGCAGGTGCAGACATTCAGACACAACACCCAACCCGATCGGTGATTGGATTAGCACCTGACCAACCTAAGTATCGCATCCTGGTAGTTGAAGATAAATGGGAGAGTCGAAAACTACTAGTCAAGCTGCTAGAACCACTGGGATTTGAGGTTCGTGAAGCCGAGAATGGTAAAGAAGGGGTAGCGCTGTGGTCGAGTTGGGAACCCCATTTGATCTGGATGGATATGCGGATGCCAGTAATGGATGGCTACGAGGCTACTAAACAGATCAAAGCCCATTTGAAGGGTCAAGCGACCGTTATTATTGCTCTGACTGCTAGTGCATTTATTGAAGAACGAGCGGTTATCTTGTCCGCTGGTTGTGACGATTTTGTCCGTAAACCTTTCCGGGAGGAAGAGATTTTTGAAACAATGGCTCACTATCTCGGAGTACGTTATGTCTATGAAGAGGAAACTTCAGCCACCTTACCTCAAAAATCAGCAACTGAAGCGCTGACCCGGGAAGCTCTAGCTGTGATGCCTGCTGAGTGGGTTGCACAGCTCTACCAGGCAGCTAACGAAGTTAATAATCAGCGGATTTTCCAGCTAATCGAGCAAATCCCTTCCGAACATGATCCGGTTGCGATCGCACTGACGGATTTGGTGCGAAATTTTCGTTGCGACAAAATCATTGATTTAACTGAACCAGCTATATCATGACTATTACTCAAACTAAGACACCATTAGATATCACTCAAATTAAGACCCCTAAAGGGAACATTTTAGTTGTTGATGATATACCCGAGAATCTGCATCTTTTGTCTGACACCCTGACCGAGCAAGGGTATGACGTTCGAGGCGTGATTAACGGTTCCATGGCCCTCAGAGTAGCCCACTCAGTATTGCCAGATCTAATTTTGCTGGACATTAAAATGCCAGATATGAATGGTTATGAAGTCTGTCAAAGGCTGAAAGCTTCCGAGTCAACCCGCCCTATTCCAGTAATTTTCTTGAGCGCTCTCAATGAAGTGATCGACAAGGTAAAAGCCTTTGAAGTCGGTGGTGTAGACTACATCAGCAAACCCTTCCAGGTTCAAGAGGTTTTAGCTCGTGTAGAAAATCAACTAACCATTCAGAGGTTGCAAAAGCAACTCTGGGCAAAAAATTTAGCCCTCGAAACCGCTAATCAGGAGTTAGAACGCTCTAACCGCGAACTAGAACAATTTGCCCATGTTCTTTGCCATGACCTGAACCAACCTCTGCAAAGCATTATCTTGCATACTGATATGCTCGACATCAATTACCAGGACAGGCTTGACATGAAGGGTGAGGGATACATTAGGAAGATTCGAGATTCCAGCCTTCGGATGAAAACGTTTATGCAGGACTTACTAGTTTATGCGAAGGTTGGAGCCGACTCCCAAGAAATCACATCAACCGATTGCAATATTGTATTGGAGCAAGTTTTAGATAACTTAAAGGCTGCCATATCTGAGAAAAATGCCCTGATTACCCATGATTCTTTACCTACTGTCAATGTTAGTCAAACACAGCTAATCCAGCTATTTCAAAATCTGATCAGCAATGCCATTAAATTTCAAGCACCAGGGACATCCCCCCAAGTCAAGGTTTCAGTAAAGCCCGTAGACAACAGTAGGGACACCGACCATGGGATATTGGCAGAGGTAGGAAGAGTTTCTAGTATCAATGCAACTGAGTTTGAGGAGAATGGGCGCAATAGTTTAGAGCATGGTGGTAACTACTGGCTGTTTGGGGTACATGACAATGGGATTGGCATGGAACCCGATCAGCGATCGCATATCTTTGAGATATTTCAGCGTCTGCACAGCAATCAAGACTATCCTGGCACTGGTATTGGTCTAGCCACCTGCAAGAAGATTGTGGAAAATCACGGGGGACAGATTGGGGTAGAGTCTGAGCCTGGAGTGGGAAGTACGTTTTACTTTACGCTTCCTGCACAACACTGAACACTAAGCACTGAACACTAGGGCGTGTCATCAATTAAGCCAGATTACGGCAGCAGCCAGATAAATTGCTCCAGCGAAAGTTCTTGGCTCGCTTATCGTAGCGCGGGGCGCGTTCGCGCCCCGCGTGACCAAAGGTCAATCCCTCGATATTGCTTGAGTCGGGCAAAGAAATTCGTGGCGCAGATGTCGTGCTTTGTACAAATGTCTGTCATACTCACGAGCAATAGTACGGTTGCGCTTGGGCGGAATAACGGCTGTTTTGCCCTGTTGTTGGAGTCGCGTATGGCACGCGCTGATCAGCATCATATCCCAAGTCAGCCAGCAGTGTATCAGCAGCCAAATCCAAAAGCCGTACATCACGACCTCGAGGTCACATGCTTGTCCCGGGGTAAGCGTGAAAACTGAGGGGATTGCCCAAGGCATCGACGCAAAGCATGAATCAAGGTACTCAATCCACCTTTACGCTCGACCGATGGCTTCGGTTGACCCATCCCCCCTAATGCCCCAACAGACGAAACCTTAGATAGTTGAGCCTTATTACAACAGACTTGAACTTTTTACGCATAACCTACTAACTATAAAGGCTCAACTATCTTACGGTAACTTCAAAGCACTGTGCTGGTGAGCACGCACAATAGTCGAGTCAATCATGGCGTATTCGTTGTCCGCATCGTCGGCTTTTGCCTCAAACACCTGTTGCCACACCCCGCGCTTTGCCCATCGACGCGCAACGGGTATGAACAACCTCGTTTATCACCAAATCTTTCCGGTTTGTCCCGCCAGGGAATCCCCGCAAGGGTAGCGGTACAACACAGCTTCAACAAACAATCGATTATCTTTAGCTGTTACTCCTACCGTCTCTTTTCGCCCTGGTAGTAGGTCTTTGATCCGTTCCCACTGGTCCGAGACGCAAAGCATAGCGGCGTATCATGATAGCACAGCTCCTGATTGACTCAACTCTCTACAGCTACCGATTCTAAACTAAATTGATACCTATTTGATGACACGCCCTAAGCTTTGCAATCATCTTATTCTTCCAAGGCGAGTAACAACGGGATTAACATGGCAAGAACACAACTTGGTATAAGCAACCCCCGGAAATTATCGGTATTTAATCCAATATGATACTATAGGAAAAACTTTTTCCTGATCGGTGTAATAGCTTGTAGGGAACGGTATCGCCTTAAAATTTTAAAGCTCTCTAATCCCCTTTCTATAAAAGAAATTAGAGAGCTGATTATCACGTCATGGCTAATCGTTAATTGGACGACCATTACCCATTACCAAAAGCGAATAAAAATTTGTGCCAGACATCCTGGAGAATTGGAATCAGTTTGATTCCATGGTATTCATACATGGTATTCATAGGTTGGGAGTTCGCCAACCGGAGCAGTTAAACCTCAAAAACCTTAGATAAAAACTAATGGAATCAGGTATTACAATTTTCAGTTTTGGATTGTTTCTAGTAATTTTTTTGTGGGTTGGGGCTCTAGCTGCTAAATCTTCCGATAATACAGAATCAGACTACTTACTTGGCTCACGCTCTTTTGGGAAAGTCTTTGTGGGTCTAAGTGCTGGAGCAACGGGAAACAGTGGATGGATTATGATTGGAGCCGTGGGAATGGCTTACTCCATGGGAGTTTCTGCTCTGCTGATGGTAATTGCCATGTTCTTAGGTGAGGTAACCTTTTGGACTTTTTTCCCGGATAAAATAAACCAGATATCCAGAAAGGAAAACTCCCAAACTATTCCGGAATTCCTAGGCTCTACAGTCAAAAAGCCTCAAGGCAGACGAATAATCACGTTGATCGTTGCTGTGATCACTGTTGTATTTATCGGAGCCTATACTGCCGCACAATTTGCTGCAGCTGCCAAGACCCTTGATGTATTTTTTGGAGTTGACCCTACCATTGGAGCTTTGATCGCAGCAGCTTCCATTTTAGTATACTGCGTAACGGGAGGACTCAGAGCTTCAATCTGGACTGATGTGGTGCAGGCTTTTGTGGTGATGTTTGTTTGCTTTGGCATGCTGGCAGTAGCCATTATAGCCGGGGGTGGGGTGTCAGAAATTATCTCAGAACTCAATCAGATTGATCCTCAATTGATGAATCTCACGGCAGGATTTAGCTGGTTAACCTTAGTCGCCTACCTAGTAGGATTTTTCTTTTTTGGCTTGGGATTCGATATCTCTCAGCCGCAAGTGCTGGTAAGATTGCTAGCTGGGCGGAGTCCCCAAGAGGTGAAAGAAGCGAAGTGGGTGTACTTGGCTTACGTGTATTCGACCTGGATAGCAATGGTGTTGTTTGGGATTGCTTGCCGGGTCTTAATTCCTAACATTAGTGATCCCGAACAAGCCTTACCCTTGTACGCCACACAACAGTTTAATCCCTTTTTAGTCGGTATTGTTTTGGCTGGTGTCTTTTCTGTGATTGCCTCTACAGCAGATTCCCAACTTCTGGTTTGTTCCAGTGCGCTCGCTAGAGATATTTCCCCGGCTTTGCATCGGAGGATGTCCCGGAAATATGGCGTTAAATACGAGCAATTCATGACCTTAGTGGTGGGAATACTCGCTGTAATTGCAGCGATTTCTATTTCTTCCACAGTGTTTTCGTTGGTTCTTTTTGCTAGTGGAGTTGTGGCCAGTTCCCTCGGTCCAGCAATGCTGATTATCTTATTGAAAAGGCGCACTCATTATTTAGCCTTGAACTCTATGATGTTGGCGGGATTGAGTACTGCTATCCTCTGGCGAATTTTAGGATTTAATAACATCCTATCCGAAGTTTGTCCAGGCTTTATTGTAGCCGTGTTGGTGCATGAGGTGTTAATGAAGAGTGTTTTCAAAACCAAGAGTCATGCTATTGGTGAGACCTTAAGGAAATAGGCTTGAAATCAGGTGGTTAAATTGTTAATTGATCATTGACAATTTTCAATTAACAATTTTTACTGAGATATTGCCCAGGGTTCGAGTAGGGTAGTTCAGCGAAGCAAGGTAATTGCAACTGAAAACCAAGTCAGGCAGTTAATTTTGGGATTAATCATCCATTAAAAGTCACACGATATTGTGATAATTTGTTATAGTATGGCATACAAGCTTCAAGCAAGGGATTTAGCTCCTCTGGAAAATCAAGATCTTGCTGTTTATCAATAAATCCCCTAGAACCTAGAACATTACTGTACCAGCCTCTTGAATAGGGAGATTTTTCTATCTGTAAAAGCTTTGATGCTTTAGGATTTACTTCCCAAGTCAGCATTTTTTCAGAAAACTTTATTTGAAATTCAGAACATAAAAATAACAGTACTTTTCGAGGATTAGTAACTATATCTATTGAATCAATAACCACAGTTTTTTTACCTATCAATAGTTCAATTTCTCTAAATAAATTGTAATGATATTCTATCCCAATATGATCCATAGTCAATTTTTTTTTGTATAGCTTATGATATGACAAAATGATTTCCTTGGGATTCCTGATTAAGAAAAAGTTGTTTAAAGATTTAAGCCAATTCCTGCCAAACTCTGGCAAAGCATGCTTAGATTGGTGTTTTTGAAATGAAAAGGATACACCTTCAGGTAAACTACCAGTAATCTTTTGAATGACTTTCTCATGATTTATTTCCAGGTATTGCCCTACTTCCCTTTCCTCACAAGGTTGATCTAAACCACGTTTTACCAGATATGCCCCAAATAAAGGTTCATCAAACACCATACATTCATCTAGCTGCTCAAAAGCCCTAGCCATTGCTGTTGAACGACTTCTGGGACAACTCCACATAGCAATATGTTTGTTATTTTTCATCTTACTATCAATTAAATAACTCAGGCTCTCCTAGACTGATTATAGTAAATGAGTAGTTTAATTGTACACCATAGGCGTTTTCGCTGTAGGGAAATGCCTGATTATCAAAAATATTGCCTGACGCTAATTTAACCGCATCTAAAAGTAGCTCAAATCCCTCCAAATTACAATGATAAAAATGCAACTGGGAGTCAATATATTGACTCCCAGGGTATGTTGGCATAATCCGGTGATAGCCAATTTCTGCTTTACCCTGAGGATGCCGTGCCACTGTTGAGCCTAAAACCTTCGCTAAAAGTTGAGCACCAAGACAAATACCAAAAAAGGGTTTACCTGAGCTTAGAACTGTGGAAATCCAATCCAATTCGGTACGAATAAATGGTAAAGTTTCACTGTCGTTAGCGCTGATATCGCCACCAAACACAATGGTAGCCTCATGGTCATCCATTGTGGTAGGGAGTGAATTTCCCTCACTTGGAATCCGGATATCAAGCTGATAACCACGCTGCTGCAGCAGATATCCAACTGGACCAGGATGAGTAGTAGATTGGTGGAATACAAATAGAATCTTTGGGTTTATTACTCTTCTTAACTAGGAAATGGTAACAACAGCTTCCTGTTGGATTTATAGTGTCTTTAACTCATCAATAATTTTCTCTACCATTGCTTTAGTCCCTACCTTTTGGTAGCGAGTATTTCCTCGATGTAAATCTGGTGTCCTGTAACCAGCAGCTAGAGTCTTTCTTACTGCTAATTCCAGGGACTTGGCTGCCTCTGGCAATTGGTAATAATACTCTAGACACATAGCAACAGCGTGAACCATGGCGATGGGATTAACAATATCCTTATCGGCAATCGGGGTAACTGTGCCATGATTGGTTTGGAAAGAAGAGAAACCATCAGGAGAAAAGTTACCGGAACAAGCTATAGAAGGCTCACCATGAATTGCCCAAGCAACGTCGTCCATCATATAGTCCATAAATAACTCAGGACCAACAATCACGTTGTATTGTTTCATGGGCAGATCATAGGGATCACTAGCTGTGTCAAAGTTTTTGCGCGTTCTAACATAATGAGCAATATCTTCAATACAAGGCTCTATGCGCCAGTAATTAATATTGGGATGAGCAGCAGCTTTTTCCTCAAAAACCTTTTCCCATAACTCCCCAATTGCCCCCAGCTTCCGAGTCGGCATTGCTAAGGTTACGGATCCTCCTTTAGCCAATTTAAAGGAATAGTCAGCTAATCGCTCAACATCCTCTCTGTGATGGGTAATTTCTACTACTGCCTTGCCAATTCCATTATATTCACCGTCGCAGTGAAACAGACCAAAGGTGTTTTGCCTGACTAAAAATATTTCTAAATCATCTAGCTCTTGGGGAGAAAATCTGGTCAAGTCAGAAATTTCAGGAATCCCTTTAATGGGATTGATTTTGTAGTTGTGGTTAACTCGTTCCCGGGCTTTGTAAAGTACTGGTGCTTGTACTGCTCCTCGTAAAATACATCCACCAAGCTGTTCAACTTGTTCGTAGAAGTCGCACATTGCCTCATAAAAGGGCTGATGCCACACCTCTGTTTCTGCTTCTTTTCTCCACTTTTCGTTATCAAAGTGCAAGAAGTTAAACTTAATATCATAGAGTTCTTCTACTGCTTTAAAGCAAGGCAGTACTGCATTAATTAACTCAGTACCCGTTCCACCACCAGCCATTAAGCCAATAAGTTTGGTTGCAGTTGTTGTTGTCATTTATTCTATCCTTTGTTTTTAAATTGTGTTGTTAAAAGATGTTCTAGTCTAGGTTAGTATCCAGGGGGACGTTGAAACAGTCCAGTAACCTGAGTTAATTTCTCGGCGATCCCTAGTAGTTTCATGTCGCTTCCTCGTCTTCCTACAATTTGAATTCCCATCGGTAAACCTTTTTTCGAGCGAGTAAAAGGCATGACCAAAGCCGGGTTGCCAGTCAAGTTGAACGGCGTAGTATAAGCACCAATAGACATCATATAGGAAAATTGTTGACCATCTACCTCAATTGGTTTTACCCAAAACAATAGCTCCAGCACCACGCAATCGCGCCACAGCAGTTGCATCTTGCTCAGGAATATAATCTGCTAAAGGTTGGTAACTACTTGTGGTTCGTAGTCCCTTGGTTTCCAAGCAATCTTTAATTGTGATCGGAACCCCATGTAATGCACCCCAACTATTTCCCTTTGCCAGTGCTTCATTGGCTGCTTTTGCCTGTTTTTGGGCACCTTCTTCATCTAAGGTGACGATCGCGTTTAGTTTTTGCTTATGTCGGGCAATCTGAGCTAAATGAGCTTTGATAACGTCTTGACAAGAAACCTGGCGATCGCGGATAAGTTGGGCTAACTGATAGGCAGGTAAAAAAACTAACTCTTCATCTTTAGCACTGACTGAATTACTCCTATTGCTATCTCTATTGACAGCTTTAGTTGCCCGCAGACAAGTTAACCTTGCTGTGTTGGATTTCTTTCATCTTTGTTCCTTGCTAAATACTTAAGCTCAAAATTTGTCGGACATCTTCAAGAGTAATATCTTGACGTTCCCCTAAAGGAACAAGATCGTGCTTGTCGAGACTCTCAATAACTTCTGATATACAGCTAGAATCTAGCCCATAATCTCGCAGACGAGTTGATAGGCCAAGGGACTCAAAAAAATTCCTGGTTGCCGAGATAGCTTGGCTAATGCGTTGCTCGTCATTGCCCTGAGTAATTCCCCAAACTCTTCGAGCAAACTGTAATAATTTGGCCCCCTTGGTGTCCCGTTTGTATGTAAGTAAGCTGGGCATTATAATTGCCAGGGTTACAGCATGGTCAAGCCCATATAAAGCTGTTAGCTCATGAGCGATCATGTGAGTAGACCAATCTTGAGGAACACCAGCCCCAATTAATTCATTGTCAGCTATAGTGGCACACCACATTAGGTTAGCTCGCGCATCGTAATCAGTAGGAGCGGCTAGGGTTTTTGGTCCTTCTTCAATTAGAGTTAGGAGAATTGATTCAGCCATGCGGTCTTGAAGGGGAGCATTGACTGGGTAAGTGAGGTATTGTTCCAGTGTATGAGTGAAGGAGTCAACTATCCCGTTACTGATTTGGTGTCGTGGCAGGGAAAAAGTTACTGTGGGGTCTAGTACGGAAAAGCGGGGAAATACTAACTCGCTTCTGCTCTGGAGTTTTTCTTGACTGGAACGTCTAGTTACGACAAAATAAGAGTTCATTTCTGAACCAGTCGCTGGCAAGGTTAGTACTGTCCCCAAAGGCAGTGCTGCTGTTAATGGAGCATTGGCAACTAAGATGTCCCACAAGTCCCCAACAAAGGGAACCGCCACTGCGATAAATTTGGTAGCATCAATTACAGAACCGCCACCGATAGCTAACAGGTAAGTTATCTCTTCAGTGCGAGCTAACTTGACAGCATCTAACAGTATTTCCAGCTCAGGGTTAGGGGTGATACCACCGAATTCTAGAACTGTATGTTTGGCAAGAGCAGCTTTGACTTGTTCATATACCCCGTTCTTTTTAATGCTGCCGCCACCGTAGGTCATTAAAACTCTGGCATCGGTGGGAATCTCATTAGCAATAGCTGCAATCTTCCCTTTACCAAATAGAACTTTAACAGGGTTGTAGAAGTCGAAGCAATCCATTGGGTTACCTTCGATAGTGAGAAACTCAAACGTTTGGTTGGTTTTGGTTAGGCTATCTATAAACCTAGCTATAATATACTATCAATAGTCCGAGTCTAGGTTGTCTTTTCTTTTCAGTCTTTTCATGAAGCCAGTTAGTTGTTCAGTTTGAGATTCACTTGATTAACCTTCCCTAATTCGGCTGACTTAGACATATTACACCTTTAAGTTGATTTATCATCTAATTTTGCCGTTATTTTAATAAAAATTAACATAGCCCAGAAGTAAGTTTTACTATCACAAAAGTTGTGATAGTAAAACTCTACACTTGTCAATACCCTCCCCCAAAATTACTGAATCGATCGAAGAGTGGGGGGGATATCACGGGGAGCGAAATCGGCTCATAGTTATAATCATCAAATCAACAAAATCAAATCAACAAACAAATTAAAAATCCAATTTGGTTTTGAGCATTGGCACTAGGATACTAGGGTTTTTACTGTTGTGTTCTGGGTACAAAATTACAACTAGACCGGGAGTGATGCAGATCTTGTGATGAATCGGGTAGCGATAAAAGGTCTCTAAGTGGTAAGATACGCAGAAAGATAGCAGAAATTAAGGTAATTTTACTAGTACACCACCCAGTGGGCTACCGAAGATTTAATAATTATTAAAGAAAGAAAATATCCAAAAACCTGTAAACTAGTCAGAAATAGGGAAATAATACCATGTTTACAAATGTCCTCCCAAAAACAACCCTAGACTTGGAGTATCCGCCCAAAGACCTTTTTGAAGCGATTGAAGACCTCAAACAAGAATTAAACGCAGTTATTCTGGCTCACTACTACCAAGAGCCAGATATTCAAGATATTGCTGACTACATCGGCGATTCTCTCGGTCTTTCTCAACAAGCGGCGGCTACAGAAGCAGATGTCATCGTCTTTGCTGGGGTTCACTTTATGGCAGAAACTGCCAAAATCCTTAACCCCAATAAATTGGTACTACTCCCAGATTTAAACGCAGGTTGCTCCCTAGCTGACAGTTGCCCTCCCCAAGAATTTGCGGCCTTCAAAGCAGCCCATCCCGACCATCTAGTGGTATCTTACATTAATTGCTCCGCTGGCATTAAAGCGATGAGCGATATCATTTGCACCAGTTCTAACTCAGTTAAGATCGTCAACCAAATTCCGAAAGACCAGCCGATAATTTTTGCCCCAGATAAGAACTTAGGTCGCTATGTCATGGAGCAAACCGGACGGGAGTTAGTCCTGTGGGAGGGGAGTTGTATTGTCCATGAAACCTTTTCTGAGAAAAAGATCGTGGAACTGAAAATACAGCATCCCGAAGCCGAGTTGATTGCCCATCCAGAATGCGAACCCCCTCTATTGCGTCATGCCAGTTACATTGGTTCCACAACAGGTTTATTAAAGTATATCCAGCAAAGTTCAACGGAAGAATTTATCGTGGCTACTGAGCCAGGAATTATTCACCAAATGCAAAAGAGGGCACCCCAGAAAAATTTCATCCCTGCTCCAGGTATGGATAGCAATTGTGCCTGTAACGAATGCCCTCACATGCGGCTCAATACTTTGGAGAAGCTGTATCTAGCCATGAAGCAGAAAACACCAGAAATTACTATGCCGGAAGACATCCGAGTAGCGGCGTTGCGACCAATTCAACGGATGTTGGAGTTATCAGTGTAGTGCTGTAGTGCCCCTGAGCAGGTTGACACAATTACTTGACAAAAGTATAAGTTATAAGTTAAATTTTATGGCTTATAACCAATTTTTGTTGTGAAAACGAATAACTGCTTAGGAATTAATCAATCAAAAATTAGCTACATATGATCTATCGTGCAAGATTTTAAATCATCCCCTGACGAGTCTTTCCCATCTGCCAACACTCCCTCCCAATTTGACATCATAGTGGTGGGCAGTGGTGCGGCTGGGCTATATGCAGCCCTTTGTCTACCTGCTCATTTGCAGGTAGGTTTGATTACCAAAGACACCCTGAAAACAGGCTCTAGCAACTGGGCCCAGGGAGGAATCGCTGCTGCTATTGACCCATCTGATTCCCCAGAGCTTCACCTAGAGGATACCCAGCGAGCGGGTGTTGGTCTTTGCGATCGCGAGGCGATAAAGTTTCTGGTAGAAAATGCCTCTGCTGCCATTGACTCTCTGGTCAAGATGGGGGTAGCCTTTGACCGCAAAGGCAAAAAGCTAGCTATGACCCTAGAAGCAGCTCACTCTCGTCCCCGTGTCCTCCATTCGGCAGACACCACAGGTCGAGCAATTGTGGATACGCTCACGGCCAAAGTTTTAGAGCGTCCCAATATTCAGGTGCTATCTCACGCAGTGGCTTTGAGTTTATGGCTCAATCCAGCAACTGGTCATTGTCAGGGGATTAGCCTCCTCCATCAAGGTCACATATCTTGGCTAAGAGCCTCTGCGGTAATCCTAGCAACAGGTGGTGGCGGTCAAGTTTTTGCCCAAACAACCAATCCGACTGTAAGTACAGGAGATGGAGTAGCACTGGCTTGGCGGGCTGGGGCAATTGTTAGAGATTTGGAGTTTTTCCAATTTCATCCCACAGCTTTAACCAAACCAGGGGCACCTCGCTTTTTAATTACAGAAGCTGTCCGGGGAGAAGGAGCCCATTTAGTCGATGAGAAAGGCGATCGCTTTGCTTTTAATTACCACCCTTCAGGGGAATTGGCCCCTAGAGATGTGGTAAGTCGGGCAATTTTTAGTCACTTAGAGAAAACTTCCGCCGATCCTAGCCACGGGAATGTTTATTTAGACTTGCAACCCATTGAGCCAGAGCAAATTCGCTATCGTTTCCCCAATATTATTAACGTATGTCAACATTGGGGCATTGATATCTTCAAACAACCCATTCCCGTTGCACCTGCTGCCCATTACTGGATGGGAGGAGTGGCTTGCGATCTGACCAGTTGCACCTCGATTCCAGGGCTATATGCCATTGGTGAAACAGCTAGTACGGGAGTTCATGGTGCCAATCGCTTAGCGAGTAATTCCTTATTGGAATGCTTGGTTTTTGCAGCCCAATTAGCTGAGATTCAAACAGCTCCTAATCCAGTTCTGGCGGAATCCCTACCTTTGAGAAAAGAGAAAGGTGACTGGGAAAGGGACATCGAGAAGATAGCATTAGTAAGGCAAAGTTTACCCTCCCTGATGTGGCAAAGTGCAGGAATTTGTCGCTCCCAGGAAGTTTTAGAAGCAGCCCTTGCTCAAGTTAATTCTTGGCGCTCTGAATTGGCTGGCTTAGAGGTGAGTCAATACCTGCTTGATTTACTGCCCAACCAAACAGTTAAATTTGAGTCACCATTAGCGGAGCAGCAATTGCGAACGGCTGCAGAAACATTCAATCTCCTGGATATTGCCCATTTAATTCTCAAAAGTGCAGCATTACGCACAGAAAGTCGGGGCGGACATTACCGTAGCGATTATCCCCAAACCTCACCCAGTTGGCAAGTTCACACCTTGGTACAGGGGGATCGTTGGTGGAAATCTCCACAACTTTCTCTAAGTTTAGAACCCAAGGAGATAGCGGTATGAATACCACTTATTCAGAAGCGGTGAAAACAGCGCAAACCTATTATGATGGTGCAGAAACAGACCGATTGTATGCTACTTTCTGGGGTGGGGAGCATATCACTTATGGGATATACAAGAGTTCGGATGAACCGATCCATCATGCCTCCAAGCGCACGGTGGAAAAAATTGCCCAAACTCTGGAAAATCTAGCTCCCGATTCACGAGTCATCGATCTAGGTGCTGGTTATGGAGGGGCGGCGCGGTATCTGGCCAAAACCTACGGTTGTTCTGTCTGCTGTCTCAATTTAAGCGAGCGGCAAAATCAACGGAACCGCCAACTGAACCAAGAGCAGAATTTAGCCCACTTGGTTGAGGTAACTCAGGGGAGTTTTGAGGATATTCCCTATCCAGACAATTCCTTTAATATTGTCTGGTCCCAGGATGCGATTTTACACAGTAGCGATCGCACTCAGGTCTTTGAAGAAATTAAGAGGGTTTTGCAGCCAGGGGGAGAGTTGATTTTTACTGACCCCATGCAAAAGGAGACTTGTCCACCAGGGCTACTGCAACCAGCCTTTGACCGTCTGGGTATCAAGGATATGGGTTCCTATCGCTTTTATAGTCAGACAGCCCAGGAATTGGGTTTTGAGGAATTGCACTTTATTGACCTTTCGGAAAATGCCCCTATCCATTATCGACGATTTGGGAAAGAAGTGGGCGTACGCTATCAGGAGGTAGTCAGAATGACTTCCACCGAATTTGCCGATAAAACCTTGAAAAGCATTGAACCCTGGATCGAGTATTACGAAAAAGGGTACATGCAGTGGGGCATTTTGCATTTTCGCCTGCGGTAAAATTCTTGGGAGTCAAGCTGTGACGATTTACTTTTACGACATTAGCGAAAAGCCCTATGGTTGTTTCTCCAACTTTTCCCCCCATGGGTTTGAACTGGACGGACTCTGGTGGCCCACCTCAGAGCATTATTTCCAAGCCCAGAAATTTGCTGGTACCTCCCATGTAGAAGAAATTCGCTGTTGCAAGACTCCCGCAGAAGCTGCCAGCATGGGACGAGAGCGTACTCGTCCTCTGCGCAGGGATTGGGAAGACATCAAAGAGGATGTTATGGGGCGAGGCTTACTGTGTAAGTTTCAAACCCATGCTGATATCCGCGAAGTTCTGCTGGGGACAGGGGACGAACTAATTGTGGAAGATGCTCCCCAGGCTGAGCGGGTGGGTTCGATGCCCACCCACTCAGCATTTACCATTATCACCTCAGTGTGGTAGAATAGGAGCGATGTTGATGATGAACTACACATACAGGATTTATCCGAGTCAGGATCAACAACAGATCCTCAAAGACTGGCTTGAGACTTGTAGACGAGTCTACAACTACTCATTGAGGGAGTTGAAAGACTGGATTGCTAGTCGTAAATGTCCTGTAGATAGGTGTTCGATTGACTTAGAATACATCATTCCTGCCGATACACCGTTTCCTAGTTATCACCGTCAACAAAACAATCTACCCAAGGCCAAGAAAACCAACCCATTTCTAGCTTTGGTGCATTCCCAAGTTTTGCAAACAACCGTTAGGCGGTTACATGACTCATGGGAAGCAATGCAGTGTAGAGGGTTTGGGTTTCCTAGATTCAAGAAACGCGGGCAATACAAATCATTTGTGTTTCCTCAATTCAAATCGAATCCAGTCAGTAATGCACATATCAAACTTCCCAAGATTGGCTTAGTTCCGATTCGGCTCCATCGGGAAATCCCCGAAGGATTCCAGGTCAAACAGGTGAGAGTCTTGGCTAAAGCCAGACAGACACAATGGTATGTTGTGATATCCGTGGCACTGGATGTCGATATTCCTGATCACCCTGCTGTAGGTAGGGCAATCGGCATTGACCTTGGGTTAGAGAAATTCCTGACAACTTCAGACGGTTTCACAGTTGAACGGCCTAAGTTTTTCAAGTCACTGCAAGGCAAGCTGAAATTGCTGCAACGCAGAGCAGCTAGAAAGCAAAAGCGTTCTAATAACTGGGAAAAGGCACAACTGAAGGTAGCCAGACTACATCAAAAAATAGCGAATACTCGCAAAGACTTTCATCTGAAAACAGCCCATTTACTCTGTGACCAAGCTCAGACAATCTTTGCAGAAGACCTCAACACAGTAGGACTCAATCGAGGGA
>NZ_JAAHIG010000104.1:0-25544 GCF_010692305.1 Moorena sp. SIO4G3
TATCCTGGATTATTTTCATAATAATGGTTTACAAAATGGAGATTATTTAATTATTGAAGACACAAATAAAGCTTTATGGGAGGCTTGGTCAGATTGGGAAGATCAAGAATTTATTGAACGGATGAAAGGTAAGCTTGATTTACTAAAAAAATGGCTGATGCAGCACAAAAATGAGTACTTAATTGATACTTACTACCAAGATTTGTTTGGTTATAACGGCTCGAAGAATTGGAATTCGATGTTAAAAAGGATGTAAATAACAATGATTAACAAATCTAGAATAAACGAAATAATAAACGATTTGCAAAAAAACAGGTTTAAGTGTAAAGTTTCTATTGATGACTTAGAAGATTAGGTAGTCCTGCATAGTGATGGTGGGTGGGGGCTGAAACCCTCACCATACCGTTACCGATATCATTACAATGCACCACTACCCATTTCCCCTACGAAGGATAAAAACTACTCTTTTCATTGCTTAAAGTCTGTAGTTAAAAGTGGTTATTCAATCCGCAGTCGATGTTCATAAAGTCTTTGGTAATAAGGTAAACAGTAGTCATAGGTCTGCTTCAAGTGTTCATTGTTTTCAACACTAACGTAATTTTTTCTGTCCCTTTCTTTAAATTCCCGACTCGATTGTAAGTAAGTGTGCCAATCTCCTTCCCATGGAAGAGTCCATATTTTAGAGCATATCTTAGGATCCCATTTTAACGCTTGGGGCATAAACGGAATTCCTACAGTATCACAGTAAGCTTTAATCGTGGCCTCTGGTTTTTGTACCAAGTCATCTGAGTCAATGACGGGGGGGACTTGTCCCAGAAAGGCTTTGGTGACTTCAAACAATTGGTAAAGTTCTGCATACCCAGTTTCACTTAAGTGGAAGTCAGGCCAACCGGCAAATAGAGAAGGAAGGCTTTTGGCAGGATGGCGAATAAGGAAAGTGTGGTTAAAGTGGGATAAAAAAGCTTCATCGGCTCGATCGTAAATATATAAAGCCATATCTTTAATAAAGACAGGTTGGCTTTGAGCCTTATTGATTAGGTCTTGGAATAGGGGTTGAAAATTATAAGCTGGATTAATCTCAGCTTTTGCACAGCGATCAGATTTCCTTTCCTCGCTACCGTAATAGTATAGGCTAAAGGGTTCATGAAGAACAATAAAGTCTCCCCTTGCTTGCATCATCATTTTAAAAGCGGTGGATGTTGATCGAAAAGTTGTCCATAATACCAAAATTTTTTTCATCGCTAGATCTCAAGAGTAGATGTTAGAGTCAATGCCTCTGTTACCAAAGGACAGTTTATAAGGAGTACGTCACTTTAGGATCGTTCTGATTCCACCAAACAAAAATATGAGTGTCCAGAACAATCATAAAACTTCTTCATAACTATTCTCTATATCCCAGTCTTCTAGAGGGATAGCTGGCTCTTCAGGATCAGCATAGTATGCGTAGGGTTGCTTGTTTGCCAATGGATTAGAATAATATTCCTTTTTGACTTCACCAATAGTGACAATTTCGGAAAGCTTATTTTGAATAGCTTCATTTAATAGTTCTGAAGCCAGCTCCTCTACAGACATTCGTTTTTTTGCCGCCGCTTTTATCAAAATGTCTTGAGAAGTTTGACTAATTTTTACATTGGTTATAATCATATTCAATCCCTTTCAAACATTCAAACTTAATCTAATACTTGAGAAGAATAAACAGTCTTCTCAATCAAACTCAGGTGCCCACACTTCCAGCACAGGCAATTCCCAACCAGGAAGTAATTCTGGCACTTGCAGCACATCCCTATCCCCCAGCACAACCTTATCTCGATTAAGGCGATAAACCTCCATGGTGCGAGTTCTCGGATCCACTAACACCCCAATTTTAGTTCCCAATTCCAGAAATTGCTGGATCTTCCGGCGTAATTTAGCCAAACTATCAGTTCTAGATTTAACTTCAAACATCAAGTCAGGAAGTGACAGCTCCTACACTGACCTTACAGGTTCAGTGTAGGCTTCCCAGCCAATCCGGCCATCGCTTAGGAGGCGCTGGGCTTTAAGAACGGACTGCCCTTCCGCTCTTTTTTTGATATTGATAGCTGCATTATGGTCTCGATCTAGGCTACATCCACAATGGGGACAATCGTGCCACCTTACGTGCAGTTTTTTCGGAACTTTCTTGCCACAATTGGAACAATTCTGTGAAGTATTCTGGGAACTTACTGGAACCGCCAATAAGCCAGCATTCTCGGCTTTGCTTTTTAGGATTTTCAGAAAGCTTGACCACCCGGCGTCCAACACAGATTTAGCCAATCTGGATAAGACAAGTCCTTTGACATTTAGCTTTTCGTGAGCGACTACATCGTATTTTGATAACAAATAATTAGCTGTCTTAAAATGGAAATCTTTCCTTTTATCAGCTACTTTTTTGTGCTGTAACCCAAGTTGCTTGATAGCTTTGAGTCTGTTACTACCTCCCTTTTTCCGTCGGGATACCCGTTTTTGAATAACTTTTAGCCTTTTTTGCGACTTTCGGTAGTATTGGGGAATCTCTATTGTTTCCCCTTCAGAAGTTGTCAAAAACTCTTTAAGACCAACATCAATGCCAACTATTGAATCAGGGTTAATATCGGGATTAACCTCGGGGACGGTATTATCTTCTAGAGATAATACCAAGTAATAGCCATCACACTTTTTGGTGATCGAAGCGGTCTTGATCTTAAACCCATCAGGAATAGGGCGATGCAGTACAACCTTGACCTTACCTATTTTGGGGAGGTTAATTAGATGACCTTCTAGGCACCCTTCTTTCATTTGAGGGTAAGTAAAGGTACGGTAGCGGTGCCATTTTTTAAACCTAGGTCTTCCGCTTCGCCTGCCGTTACTATCTCCTTTAATAAACCTGTCAAAAGCTAGTTTTACTCTCTTAACTACATCTTGGAGTACCTGAGAGTGAATCTCTTTATACCAAGGATGAGTCTTCTTGAGATTGGGTAAAGTCTTTTTCTGGGAGTAGTAATCTGGATTGTCCCTTAATTCGGGAAGATGGCAGACAAGAGGACAAGCATTGATTGAGCAGCGATTTTGTTCGTACCAATAAAACCGGTCAGCCAACAAGTAATTGTATTGAGCACACAGCATCGATAGCCAGTTATCTATCTTAGTTTGCTGATATTTTGTCGGTTTTAACCGGTACTGATACGCGATTCTCATTTGACATTTACTCTTGTTTATCGACCTAGTAATATTATACTTAACGTCCGGTCATATAGCAATGGATATATACTAATTTAATAATAAACAATTAAAAATTATTATTACCGATTTTGAAAAAAAAATAACTGGAACAAGAAGCCAATCACAGAGGAATGAACTCATCTGAGTTGATTAGGAGTTTGATAGCTCGTTTCCCTGTTTGCGTAGCGGAGGCCGTAGGCCAATCCATGCATATCCTGTCCGCGATTCATCCCACACTCATGGCGTAGCATTGAGATGTGGGGCTTCTCGCGGATGAAGCTAACTCCGCGTAACCTTCTGTAGTGCGAGGTAAGCGTTCGGCTAGGATAAAAGAAGCATCGGGAGCACGGACATCCCCATCTTCGTTAGGTAAACGAAAACCACCACTAGAAGCAGTTACCCTGCCTAGTCTACGAGGTCGTACCCAGTTTGATAACTGGGTAACAATAGCAGCAGCTACTTCATCTGATTCTATACCTGAAGGACTCATAACAATAATTTCTCCACCCACTAGTTCCATCTGATAATCAGGATGTTCAGCTTGCAGTTTTTCTAAGTCTTTTACTGTTAAACTAGGCATTGTTAAAATCTCTTATTTATTTATAGCGATTATTGCATTTATGAGGTACAATTATAAACCTCAAAGTCCCCCTTATTAAGGGGGATTTAGGGGGATCCCTTTTTACCTCATGGAAAATAGAATTGCTATATTTAATCAATCAACAGCAAATCCAGTATATTGGCGTTTATAAGGAGCATGGTAAGCTAAGACAATATCTTCAGGGGGAACACCCCATTCTACTAATTCATTCGCAACGCCAATTTCTGTGCCATCATGTTGTATCCAAATTTTGTCGTTTTTAAGGTCAATTTGGAGAACACAGCCTCTTAAACGCCGATTGCCATGCCAACCCACGTTCATCAGTTGATAGTGATCTCCTTGAACATCAAAGATTTTTTGGACTTCAATATCTCCATATCTAGGCTTATATTGCCCGTATTCATTGATTATTTTTTTGACTAATTCTCTATAGTGTTCTAGTTTTTCCATTGTTTAATAACCTCTTGATTGATCATTTTTTTAAAAATGTAAACATAAGATTGATGGTAAAAGGGAGCAGGGAGCAGGGAGCAGGGAGCAGGGAGCAGGGAGCAGGTAACAGTAGTAAAGAGCTCCGAATAATTTTTGATGTTATGAGAAAGCGATGCAGCGCGGTCTTGGGGGTTCCCCCCATGAGCGACTGCATCAAGACACAGCAATATTATTCATGACCTATTTAGAAATGCTATTCAATTAGTTTTGGTAGTGTTTTAGAAGTCAATTCCATTACTGATTCCTATCGGTTTATCCCCCAAAACTAAACTATAGCGTTTATCGTAGCTATGAGGTACACATTATTTTTTCCCTCTTCCCTCTTACCTCTTACCTCTTACCTCTTACCTCTTACCTCTTACCTGCTCCCTGCTCCCTGCTCCCTACTCCCTGCTCCCTAAAAACCAGAAATTTGTACCTCACAAGTCGTAGAATTGCTATATTAATTTATAGAAGCAGTTGCTTTAATCTTTGGCGAAAGGCTCGTAATGCAGGACTTCTCCCGGTTTCACGGCTTTGAGCTAAAACGTCTGCTACCAGATCCCGAATCGGTAATCTGGGGAAGGTCGGACTGGTGGTAACTTGCCGGTACTCACCTCCTTGCAACAGGTCAATCCTGAGTTTATTTTTTTCATAGCGCCAGAGTTCAGGCACACCTAAGTTGGCATAGACATCCAGTTGAGTCTTGGAGGTAACATCCACTTCAATGGCTAGATCGGGCGGTGGGTCAATAGTGAGATCGACGCGCCGCTTGCCTCGCATTCTAGCGTGGTTTTGGATGTAGAAGCATTGATCCGGTTCAATGCCACTGTCCATATTTTCTCCCTTGAAGGTAGTGGAACCAAAGCACTCGCAGTCGATTTCTAACTCATCAAGCAAAATTTTAACCAAATCACCGAGCAGTTCTTTATCGACTTCCTGTTCTGGGGTAGGCATTCTGATTTCTAAGGTTCCGTGGCTATAGGCAATACGGGCAGAGCGATGTTCCCCTAGTTCTTCCAGAACAGACTCAAATTCAGCCCACTCTAGGTTATGAATCAATAGTCTTTGGCCTGGGGGAACGGTAAGTTGTTGGAGTAGGAGAGTAACAGCCATCGTGAATCTTCTATGATTTCGGATTGTGGATAAACATCAAAAGTTAATCGTAAGCATTCAGCAGTCAGCCGTCAGCCGTCAGCTTTCTGGCACAGGCTTCGACGCTGTGACATAACTCAGCATTATTCGAATGCTGACCTGTTTTCTTGATGCAGTCGCTCATGGGGAGGGGCTGCGTGCGGAACCTGCGTCCGCACCTTGAAAGCCCCGTGGAAACCACGGCAGTCGCTCATGGGGGAGACCCCCAAGACCGCGCTGCCTTCCCAAGACCGCGCTGCATCGCTTATTCAAAAGCTGATAGCTGATAGCTGATAGCTGAATGCTTACAGTTAATTTAATACCAATTGACCAATAGCTTTGAGAGCAGCTAAAACTTGCTCCAGTTCATTTTCCCTGTCAATAGATAAGGCGTAGGAACGACCATAGATGGGAACATCTGCTGGTTGGAGTTTAACAAACACAAACTCTCTCCCATTGACTAAAAAACCAAACCTTGGCTTGTCACTGTTGGAGCCATCCAGCATATAAGCTAGAGCTTGAGGCAGTGCTGCCATCACATCAAACTTGGTACTTTTGGATTCGATCACCAATATCCAAAGTCTCTGTCGCACTACTAAAACATCTATCCTGCCTCTTACAATTACTTGATTGTCTTGAGCAGCAATTTCCACAGAAGTTTCAGTTCTGATCGAAAAGGGGGGTTGAAAGAATCCAGCGAGATCGAGTAACGGTGATAGAACCACCATTTTTACACCCTCTTCTAAGAGAGGGCGGCGATTAACCAAGTTAAAGTAGTTGTTGCGGACTCTTTCTAGACAACGTTTTTCCTCATCCGTTAAAGATGGTAAGTTGTCTTGCCAATCTGGAAAAAATTGACTATCGGTTGTTAGTTGTAGTCCAAAGTGTTCTTGCAGTTCTTCTAGGCTAAGATCTTGAGCTTGAATCGTTTGAACCATAATGAGTCATTGGTTGAATACAGTAAAAAGTAGTAGGGACGTAGGAGGTTAAGTCCATAGGAAATAGAAAAGTAATCCCTTTTGATTCCCAATTTTTCCAAGAGGTCTAGTCTGATTTTAGGCAACTAAGGCATAGCTACCGTTAGTTAGAGTGCTCTTGGAGCCAGTTGAGTAAATCCTCACTGGTATTAAAATCCCAGATTGCTTCTGATAAGCGTTCTAGGTCTTGGGAATTCAAGGCTTCAAGTAATGCGTTCGCGTAGCGTCGGCTTCGCCGAATCGCATTACTTGTTAGTTTTCCAAAGCGGCGCTCAAGCTGTCGCAATAGTAAGCTTCTTTCACCTTCTAATCTGCCCTCTTCTCTGCCCTCTTCTCTGCCCTCTTCTCGTCCTTCTAATCTGCCCTCTTCTCGTCCTTCTTCTCGTCCTTCCCTTTTCGCTAGACTCAATGCACCTCGCCTATCCTCCCAGAACATCTCCTGTTTGCGGATCTTTTCCAATTCTTCTACACTCAAGCCAGCTTGATTTGCTATAGTTAAAGCTTGTTCCAGCTGTGGGATTTCCCTCATCTGATCAGGAATAACTTCTAAGCTGGGAGCATCTTTGATAAAATAGATCCACTTATCTACGACACTTTCTAACTCTTCCAGCTGCTTAGTAAATTTGGGAAGTTCCACAAACACCATCTTGTCTTGATGCAGTCGCTCATGGGGGAAACCCCCAAGACCGCGCTGCATCGCTAACTCATTTTCTTGATAAGGTAAGTGGTCTTCTTCTTCTTGAAAGTAAAAACTGCTAATGACTTTCTCTGTTGAGGGGAACAGCTTAAAATCGGTGATGGTTAAAGCAATGACCGGATTGAGATCGAAATATCCCTGTCCGGATTTAAGTTGATTCCCGTAGGTTTTGCACAAATTATAAACGACTCGCTTCTCGAAAGCTTCCACATTCCAGAGTTGCATTTCAATGATCACAGTCGTTTTATCCTCTAATACTGCCTTAACATCTAGATAAGTGTCTTTTAAATCAACCACATCTCCTGCACTGTAGGGATCTATAATTTCTAAATCCTGGATGACCGAATTCCCAGAGTAAATCATGGCATTGAGGAAGGAAATCAGAATATCTTTACTCTGATCTGATCCAAATATTTTCTTGAAAGCAAAGTCAGTTTTCGGACTGATGAATTTCATGGTTTTACAGGGTTAATTAAACCGTTTAGTTATTAGCTAATGTCTTGACTTTTATAGTCACAGTTTTGGCTGGGAGGGTTTGCAGTATAATCAGTTATATAGCGAGCGGTGTTCAAAAAAGTGATGGACAAATTTTGGCGTTCCATAAATACGGGATGATTTTAATAGTTTTGTGCCATGGGCATCTTGGTGGAACGGGCATCTTGGTGGAACGGGCATCTTGGTGGAACGGGCATCTTGGTGGAACGGGCATCTTGCCCGTTTCAATTTCCGGGCGGGCAGTATGCCCCTTCATGCGGGGGTTTCCCCCATGAGCGACTGCATCAAGACAATGCCGTATCCCCAAGAGAGATCCGGTGGATTGCTGAAAAGCTGGAATTGATGATCGTGATTTTTTTGGCATCATGGAAGTAGCTCCTATTTAGGTGGGAGGAAAACCGCGCTGGAGATGATTAACGGCCATGACCAGCGCGGTTATTAGTTTCAGTCGTCACCTTCTATAGTATAGATAACTCCTCGAAAAAATGCAAGGGTTAATAAAAATATTTTACATTTATTTATAATTAGTTTTAATAACCATTTTTAGAATCAATTATGTGTAATTAATTTCCCTAATTTTGTTATTAACTGAGCTACAAATTATTGGTTTTTAGGGAGCAGGAATCCCCTCTGAACCCAGGGCTGTTTCTTGCGTCGGACTCAAATGTAATTGGTGGGGAGGTGGAGAGATAGGGAGATAGGGAGATAGGGAGATAGGGAGATAGGGAGATAGGGAGATAGGGAGATAGGGAGATAGGGAGATAGGGAGATAGGGACGCACCCGTTCCCTGTTCCCTGTTCCCTAAAAAACCATAAATATCTACTTAACAAAGTCGCAAACGGGTGCATCTCACTTTTGCTATTTGACGCGGTGGTGCGTTACGGGCAACAACCTAACACTTGCTATGGCTTACGTCTTGGCGAGCCCGTCCCTAACACACCCTACGCCACTTTTTTACATATATGAGATGCACCCGTCGCAAACCGCTATAGAACAAATCTAACCAACAGCAAATCCATCATATTGACGCATAAATGGGGCATGATACCCTAGGACAATATCTTGTTTCGGTATCCCTAATTCAAGTAACTCATTCGCCACCCCAAACTCGGTGCCATCATGTTGAATCCAGATTTTTCCATCAATAATATCAATGTGGATCAAAGGTCCGAAAACACGACGATAATTTTGCCATCCTGCATGAAATACTTGGTAGTGATCTTGCTCAGGATCGAAGAATTTATAGACTTTGATATCTTCATTGGCTAGCTTAACCAGACTATGCTTTTCCAAGGTTTCTTGAATCAGACGACGATACTGAATTAACTTATCCACTTCAAAATTACCTCCTGATTTGGCTCATATACCAATAGGTTTATTTTAGATTCTTGAATCGTTTGCTTTGCGAAAGGACGACGAAAAAATTCTTCGTAAGTATAGGTAGGAACGGCTAGATAAAGTTTACGTTCCGGTTGTTGCGCTTTTAAGGCAATTCGATAGCTTAAACATTGTCCCACTGCTAAGTAAAATTCATAAATTGTAGAAGAACCGATAAAACTTTTCACCTCAACAGCAATTTTTTCAAGACCTTGCTCCGCTGCAATTAGTTTCTCTCCTGCCAGATCTATTTGAACACGAGCGTTATCAAAATCCAGGTAGAGTGGATCGTGAGTGATAATCCATCCATCCTTAATTAGTCCTGCTTTGACAGCTTCATGAAAATAATCCTTAGCAGACATATGATATGCTTTTCCTGAATTTTAGCAATAGTTCACGTTATTTCTTCTAGACTCTTAAAAGAAGCTATCCAACGACATCAGGCTTTTTTAAGTGGTAACTGCTCACTGCAATAGAGAAGTCTTGTTGAAAAACAGTGAAATCAGAGCAATTTTGAAGAGAGTTGTGAGTAGGACTAATACTGCAAGAGCTCAGAAACAGGGAATTATTTGTTCGCGTATTAAATACGCGAACACTAAAGAACTTCAAAACCCATTCACTTAGAACTTTTCACACCAATAAGTTCGGTCTTTTCCCCGTGCTTGATAGCGCCAGAAACCACATCCAGGAGCGCGACAACTCCCGTGACTTCAATTTGTTGAATTTGTAAAGATGTAGTAAGTCGAGCAGAACTAATGAGGTCTGCTCTATGTTCTTGGTCTTCAGTTTTTTCAGTGTGGGGTCGGGATTTGATTCTAGGAAATCTTTAATCCAGGAGGACTTCGACCAGCTAAGGATAATAGTTCACATAAAGCCAATATCAGGTTATTCCCCTGCAACCGCATCGTCTCCAAAAAACTAAACATCTGGGCTACTAACTGCGCTCCCCAATCACTTCTAGCCCCACCACTGACTTTTCGATGAACCACAATAGGCCGCAAAGCTCTTTCGGCATCATTGTTATCCGGTTTAACTTCTGGGTAACTCACAAACGTGAACCACTCGTGCCAATGTCGCTCTAGTCGATTAGCCAAGCGTTGTGCGTCTGATGGCCATCCCTTCTGGGGTGGATTGTTCAAAATGTTTCGGAGTAATTCTTCGAGCACAGAGCGTTTACTAGCTAATTGGCAGCGATTCAATAACCCATTGTGATAATTCCGATGCTCTGCACGAGCCATCTCTAACACTTCCTCTACATCAGAAGCAAATTGCCGATTATCAGAAAAACGGCTACTTTTGAGGGCTTCCAAGTCTCGTTGCAAATGGGCTAGACACTTCTGTTTCGCTGAAGCTGTCACTGGACTATAGGCACTAAAACAGTCACTACTAAGAATTCCGTCAAAGTCCTCTCCTAATAGCAGTTTGGCTTCAGCGGAACTTCGGGTAGGCGCTAACATTAACACACAGATTGTCTCGGAAGTCGCTACCCACAACCAATATTTGATGCCATCGATGCAGTAAGTAGTTTCATCAACACACCTAACTCCTGGTTGTTGGATGTAGCTTAACCATTGTTGATAGAGCGGTTCCAAGCTCTCTTGAAACCAGCGTTGCATTTTGGCTAAACTCCCCTGAGAAATCGGAACACCTAAAACATATTCCACAAAATACTCTTGTTTACGCCATGTTAGGTTGCCTCCATATCCTAACCAACCTACTACGCTACAGAGTTTACCTCCATAACTAAACCCCTCTTTGATTCCTAATGGCATTGGACTGTAACCTGACCATCCACAATTAGGGCATTGATACAAGGGGCGACGATATTCCTTGATTTCTACTGGTTGCTCTACTATATCTGCTACTTGTTGGATTTTGATCGGAGCTTGTTCTACCTGCTGTGTTGGACTCTCACAGAGCGGACAATTTTCTAGCTCCAGAGAAATTATTTGGTCAGGTTCGCCAAATCCATTACGAGTTTTACCCGGATGATTGTACTTCGGACCGCGTTTTTTGCCTTTTTTCCTTTTGCTTTTGTCACTAGGCTTTTTGAGTAAGTCCGATGAAGGGGGAACAGAACTGTTTTGGGAGGAGCGGTTTTTGAGCTTATCTCGCTCTTCCTTCAATTGTTCAATTTCTTGCTGCTGTGCCTTGAGCTGTTGTTGTTGCTCCTCAATCAGGCGCTGTTGAAGGGATAGCTGTTGTTGCAACTTAACTAGCCACTCAACCAGCATCACATTTAGCGTCAGCTCTCCATCAGCGACGCTCATAACTGGCTGGGAATTAAGGGTAGTAGTTGAAGTCATAACTGTTAATATACACCCAAATGCTCAATTTTACCTCTCAGCTTGTCAATAGAGCATCTTTATTGCACTGAGCAGTTACTTTAAGTGAAAAAGATTTAACTTCTCAGTAAGACTCATAACCGAAAGGGTTTTGACTGGGGCAGAAATGCCCAATTGTGAGGTTGGTAAGCTCAAGGCTTAGCCGTGGGATGATCTGATATCATGTCCAGTTGAATACTTACACTCTAGTCGAATCGAAGGCAGAGGGCACCCACCCCTAACCCATCCCAAGAGGGGAATGGCAGAAGGCAGAAGTAAAGAAGTAAGGTTTCAAGAAAGAAGGTGTTTTATCACTAATTATCCGGACATAATATCACTCTTATAGTCGATAGTGGTCACACAAAATAGCTTTAGATGAATGCCGCTGGCTAACGTTTTCCTACAAAGCCAGGTTAAAAATATGCTGTGCGGATAACTTAAACTGGGGAAAAGTCGGGGAAACAATGGGAGTATTTCCCGTAAAGGGCATCATCTGATATTCGCCGTCAACTAAATGACAAACAAAAAATGTGGGTTGCTTGGGGTTGCCGATAAACTTTCTCGCCCCCAATGCGGCATAATCGATAATCCAATATTCTTCGATCCCCATCTCTTCATAATCTCTTAGGTGCGCTTTCCGTTGGCGAATTAAATTCGCCACGGGTCGCACCTTAAGTTTATTGTAGTAATCGTCACGCCAATTAGTTGAAACAACTTCGACGATTAATTTTACGGAATCAGGATTTTGAATAATTGATTCGCTTTCCCAGCGAGATTCTGCCCCCATAACGTCTTGGTTCAAAACAATAATGTCTGGTTCATAACCTGAGTTTTCCCGTTTTGGTTTAACAATTGACTCTCTAGGAATAGTCCAAATGCCTCCTTTGCCTATCTGCCTGATAACTATCAATAGTTGCTCGATCAGGGAACCAGTTAGATTTGAATGTTTCCCCTTTGGCTTGGGCATTTCGATAATTACTCCATCATATAGTTCGTAACGGACTGCTGAGTTTTCGGGATACCAGCTGATAAATTCATCAAAGCTGTATAATTTTGCTTCGGCTTTGGCTTGAGTCATAGATCGTTCTTCTTGAAGCTGAAATTTATGGTGACAAAATGACACCATTCTGTTATATAGTGTTTATGGCATTTACCAGGTACGCTGATCAACCTCAAAGTCCCCCTTTTTAAGGGGGATTTAGGGGGATCCCTTGGTACCTCATGGGATAGCGATGCAGCGCGGTCTTGGGGGTTTCCCCCATGAGCGACTGCATCAAGACAGAGAATTGCTATAGTTAAAGAAATTGAGGAATAAATTCAGATGGCAAGTACCACTCCTAATGATACTCGTGTGACAGCTAGGCTTCCTGCATCGGTCAAAGATACTTTACAAAAGGCTGGGGATTTAACCGGGGCAACCTTAAATCAATTTATGGTTCAGGCTGCCCTTAAAGAAGCCCAAAAAGTGATTAATAAAGATTTAACATCTGGCTTATTATGAGCGATACGGGTTTGAAGGAACCAAAGAGCATCCCTTATTGGTGTTTTTGCCTTTATCTAGTTTAGGTAGTGCGTGAGAAGCCAGGAAAATAAATAGAATCGATTAAATCTCAAAAATAGAACTTTCCAGAAGATCAATAACTGCTGAAACAGCAGTTTGCACCGCTCCTTGAACTGAAGCATGATTAATTGCCAAGTGTTCCCCTGCAAAGAAAACACGAGGATTATCTACTGGATAAGCTTGACCGAGTAATGGTTGATAGTTCTCCCGATCCCCTGGAGCAAAATAGGCATAAGAACCAGAACCAGACTGATTATCTTCATCCCAAATACTATGAATAATCTCATCAGTATAGTCTTTAATATCAGGATGCAGTTGGGAAACTTCGTCGAAGGTTAAATCGGTTTTAGCTGTTTCCTCTAAAGTCCTAAATTTTCTGGAATTATCTTCCCAGCGATAAGCAGCAGTTAATACTGATGGCTGATAAGAAATATCCTTATCTTTAGCAATAAACTGAGGTTGAGAAAGGGTTGTTGAGTCTAATTGAGCATTATCAGAAGGATACCAACACTTTTCGAAATTTAAATCCGTAAAGCTACCACCCCCATAGACATGATCGGCAAATTCCCAAGGACGAGCCGTACAGTGTAATAGGGTTTTGCTGGCACTGCAATACCCCAAATTGTTAATCGCTTCCCGTTGTTGGCTAGGTAAACTAGGCTCAAAATTAATCTGAGCCAGAGCAGTAGCAGGAATAGTACAGATAATATAGTCAAATTCGGCGATTTGTTGCTTATCCAGCTTATTCCAGACCAGCCGAACCCCTCTATCGGTCATTTCTATCGTTGTTACTCTGGCTTCAGTCTGGATTATGCCTGATATGCTTTTAACCAAAGCCTTAATTAACGTTTCCAGTCCTCCGATTAGCTCATATTGTTCTACTCGATGCCAAGCAAAGAAGTCAATTAAACCATTTAACAGAGAGACTTTGTCGTAATGAATTGCTCCAGTAGCATGACCCAGTAACTCAAAAGCATCGGGAGAAAGATGACTGCGAAAATAGTCGGTAACCGTTAGGGTATCCCATTTTCTAACTTGATCACTGGTGAAAGTGGGTGCAAATAACTCCCATTTCTCTTTTTCAGTCAAAGAATCGATTAATTCTTCCAATAACTGGTCGTAAAGTTCCCCTGGGTCTTGTTGCTCATCAGGGGTTAACTTGTAAACACCAAACAACTCTTGGTAACTATCTAAACGAGTTTTCTTACCCCGTAGATAATAAAAAGCGGCGGGATTGTAATTAATAAAAGGTCTTTTTGGTAAATTAAACTTATCTATATAGTGTAATGTGCAGCCATGACTAGTAGGAATTCGCATTGCGCCTAATTCCCCATAAGTGCCATCACTAAAATAATGAGTCTTAATTCTTCCTCCGAGGCGAGAATCAGCCTCTAATACAGTAACTTGATGGTTGAGTTGACTGAGTTCGTAAGCACTAACAAGTCCAGCAATTCCTCCACCGATAATCCCAATTCGTTTGCGAGTACCACCTTGATCGTAGGGACTAAGGGAACCAGGATGACGATACAGGCGCTCAAAGGAAAAAGGTCGCTCTAACTCTTGTGTATGGCGGTAAGGGTTAAACATCGAGGGTTATTCTAAATTAGCTCTTAAACTCACATCTTGCACCATTCTCAATAAGCTTGGTTCATGTAGGGTGGGCAGTGCACCAGACAGATAATGAAGCTTGCAAAGCGCGTTGGTAGGCACTGCCCACCCTAGGATTAGCGATGCAGCGCCTTCATGCGGGGGTTTCCCCCATGAGCGACTGCATCAAGACAATGACAATGGTGCAAGATCTCAGTTAGACTCATTTTCCCTCACAAATGCGTTCGCGTAGCGTGGCCTACGGCCAATCGCGTAGCGTGACCTACGGTCAATCGCTTTTAGCGTGGCCGTAGGCCAATCGCGTAGCGGCTCTTTGAGAGCATCACATTTTTTGGGTGTAAGACATAGATCAAAGCGCACCTAAGCTGTTTTAGTAAACTTTTGCCTCTTGCCTCTTGCCTCTTGCCTTCGGCGTAGCCCTATAACTCCCCAGACTTGGCTTTAAAACCGGACGTGACACGATCACCATCACCGGCTCCTCCGTGCATGGTTTATGTTGCCGCCAGCTCTTTAAAAACCTTTAACAACCAATAGGTTTAACAACTGATAACTGAAATAGTTCTTATTTAATTCTTAATCCTTAATCCTTAATTCTTCGTTCATCCTTTTTTTGACTTCGATGGGATTTTAGGTGAGCGTGAACCCCCCTTACCATTGTCTTTCTTACCATTATCTTTCTTACCATTGTCTTTCTTGCCAGAGTTTTGGGGTTTGACAGAACCATTGAGTTGCTGACGTCCGTTGCGAATTACTCTAAGCATGTCACTGAGGTGCTGCTCAATATTGTAGAGCACTCCGTCAGCGTAGGCATCTGCCCCATTTTGAATTTCCTCACACTCAGCTAGGGTCATTTGGCGCATTTGCTCCAGTTCCTGCTGGGCTTTGCGGCGCATCTGCTCAAGCTCCGATACCGTTTGCTTGTGCATCGCCTCACACTCTTTTTGAACTTGTTGGCTGATTTGTTGGGCTTCGTGTTCTGCTTGCTGAATAATACCTAGTTCATCTAAGATCATTTCAGCACGCCGCTGAGCTGTCTCAATGATTTCTTGAGCGTACTGTTCAGCTTGCTGGATAATTGCATCGTGTTCTTCAATTATTCTAGTAGCTTGTTGAAAAGCCAAGGGCAAATTTTCCCGCACCAAGTCGAGTTGAGCCAGCAACAGTTCTTCATCAATCAGGGTGCGCCTGGTAAAAGGGATGTGGGGGCTATCGAAGATTATGTCCTCGATATAGTTAAATTGCCCCTGAATATCTATGTCTCCTGATCCAGGATTAAAGGATTCAGTCTGGTTTGGGGGTTTGTTTGGCTCGGGTGGGTCGTACCGGGATGATTCTTGGCGTAACATCGGTATATATCTAAGGCAACCTGTTGGGGGACAAGATGATCGACGGAGCCGCCAAATTTGGCAATCTCTTTGACTACGCTACTACTCAAGAAACTATATTCGTTAGAGGTGGCGAGAAAAACCGTTTCGATTTCATCCCAGAGGGTATGATTGGTATGAGCCATCTGGAGTTCCTTCTCAAAGTCAGAAAGCACCCTTAACCCTCGCAACAGTACTTGAGCTTTCTTCAGTTTGGCATATTCCACAGTTAAACCGGTGAAACTGTCCACTTCTACATTAGGTAAGTGTTGGGTGCAAAGTTTAATCTGCTCGACTCGCTCAAGCACTGTGAACAAGGGAGATTTAGTGGGATTGCGCAGCACCGTCACAATCACCTTATCAAAGAGTCTACAGCCACGCTGGATGATGTCAAGGTGTCCTAGGGTAATGGGATCGAAGCTACCTGGATAGATTGCAATCACGACGCAAGTATTACCAATGGGTTCAAGGAGTGATTATATAGCTTGTTTCACGGCGATGACATACTGAACTATTAGTAAACAATGAGTTTCTTAACTCATTGGTGATTAGTTTTTTTTGATATAGTATAGAGCATTTTAATTGCAGCCCCACACTGTCCCACCTCCGTCCCCCCGTCCATGCCATCTGTTAACACATTTATATCTTTTAACCCATCCGTTGCGCCATCTGCCTATTGCCCATGCTACGCTGATCAGCAATGTGTTCACTACGCACACTCTGTGTGACGACCCGGTTAACCTCAACCGATGAAACGCCTATGGTACACATCAAGCGAGTGGAACTCTCGCGGTTCAAATCCTTCGGCGGCACTACAAAAATACCGCTACTGGAAGGATTTACCGTAATTTCTGGGCCAAACGGGTCAGGCAAATCCAACATCCTTGATGCTCTTCTATTTTGTCTTGGTATCGCCAGTTCCAAAGGAATGCGAGCTGAACGCCTTCCTGATTTAGTTAACCACAATAAAGAACATCGAGGCACTGTCGAAGCCAGTGTCACAGTTACCTTTGACTTATCTGACTTCAATAACTATGACGAGTTACAGGTTACAGAGTTGGAGGAACCGTTACAGGCTAGCAAGTTAGACGAACCGTTACAGGTTAGCAAGTTACAGGTTGTTCGCGTTCGCGCAGCGTCGGCTTTGCCGAAAGCGTGGCCAAAAGGCCAAGGTTCAGAAAATAACCTTCAACCCAATAACCTTCAACCAGATAACCTTCAACCAGATAACCTTCAACCCAATAACCTTCAACCCAATAACCTTCAACCCAATAACCTTCAACCTAATAACCTTCAACCCAATAACCTTCAACCCAATAACCTTCAACCCAATAACCTTGGCCAAAAGGCCACGCTACGCGAACAACCGTCAACCCCTGACCAACCGTCAACCCCTGACCAACCGTCAACCCCTGACCAACCTTCAACTCCTGACCAACCTGCAACTGATCTAGAATGGAGTGTGACCCGACGGCTGCGAGTCACTAAACAAGGTAATTACAGTTCCCAGTACTACATCAATGGTGAACCTTCTACTGTTACTGTACTTCATGAACAACTTAATCGCCTGCGGGTTTACCCAGAAGGTTATAATGTTGTTCAGCAAGGAGACGTTACTAGCATTATTTCAATGAAATCCCGAGAAAGGCGGGAGATTATTGACGAATTAGCGGGAGTTGCTGCTTTTGACCGCAAAATTACCCAAACGAAACAAACCCTCGCCACTGTCAAAGAGCGAGAAGAACGTTGCCGAATTATTGAACAAGAACTGACGGCTCAACGCGATCGCTTAGCTGCTGACCGTGCTAAAGCTGAGAAATATCAAAAACTCCGTGCTGAACTCCAACAAAAGCAACAGTGGGAAATTGTTCTAAAATGGCGATTGCTCCAGAAGCAAGTATCCCAAGTCCAACAGCAAATTGATGCTGCTAATACAAAAAAAGCCCAGCTTATTGCTCAGATTACTAGCATTGAGGAACAAATTAACCAAACTACCACTGAACTTGACCAACTCAATGCTCGGGTCAAAGCCTTAGGAGAAGAAGAACAAATTGCGATCGCATCCACCCTTGCCACTCAACAAGCTGAACAACGTCAACTACAAACCCGACAGCAGGAACTAACTGATAACCTACAAAATGCCGCTGTTAATCTCCAAGGTACACAAGAGACAATTCAACAAGTCGAGCAAACCCTGGAACAGTTGATCGCAGAAAAAAAGGATCTAGAGACCTTGTCTAAAACCTCCTTACAAGTGGCACGGGATGAGGCTCAAGCTGCTCTCAACCAAAGCCGAGAACAAGCCAATGCGATCGCAGCCGCTAGTGATGCCTGGGTACAACAACAAACCACCCTCACCAAGGAGATCGACACCCTACTCAAAACCATCAACCCCCAACGCACGGAGCAAGCTCAACTCCAAGAGCGTCAGAATCAGCTAAATCGGCAAATCCAAGACCAAACCCAGCAACTGCAAACCTTAGAACCAGAAATCGCCACCAAGCAAACCCAAGCTGTGGCATTAGAAACTCAATTAACCACTTATTCCCAACAAGTCCAGTCCCTCGCCCAATCCTTAGGGAATACCGAACAACAACTACAACTCCAACAACAAACCCAAACTCGCCTACTCGGGGAACAACGGCAAAAACAACGGCAACTCGATAAACTAGAAGCCCAAGCCCAAGCTCAACAAGAAGCCCAAGGGACTTATGCTACTAAAGTTATCCTAGAAAGTAGTATAATGGGAGTCTGTGGATTAGTCGCCCAATTGGGTAGAGTGGAACCCCGCTATCAGCTAGCCCTAGAAATTGCCGCTGGCGCACGCCTCGGTAATTTAGTGGTAGAAGATGATAGTGTAGCAGCGGCTGGGATCGAACTCCTCAAACAAAAACGCGCTGGCAGAGCCACCTTCTTACCTCTGACCAAAATCCAGCCCAGGCCATTTACCGAAACGGTTGTGCTACGGTATGCTAAGGGCTTTGTTGACTACGCCATTAGGCTAATTGATTGCGACCCCCGTTACCAAAAAGTCTTTGCCTACGTGTTTGGGTCTACAGTAGTCTTTGAAACTCTCAATGATGCCCGTACCTACTTGGGCAAACACCGCATTGTTACCCTAGATGGGGAAATCTTGGAAATAAGCGGTGCCATGACTGGTGGTAGCACCAGTCACCGTTCGGGATTGCACTTTGGTACCAGTGACACCATGGAGTCCTCTGAAATCCGTACCTTGCGAACCCGGTTAGGGGAAATTGAACAGATTCTAAACCATTGCGAGGGATTGATTACTACCGAATCTGCCTCGGTCAAACAAATTACCCAGGAATTGACAGAAACTAGGGCAAAACACTCGGAAACCAAATTACGTTTGGAACAGTTAAAAAGGGAGATTGAGCAATCTCAGACCAATCAAGCCCAAATGCGTACGCTTCTGGCTAAAAACAACCAAGAACTCTCCGCCGCTACTCAACGGCTAGAGACCATAGCGATAGAGTTACCCCAACAAGAATCCAAACTTGCCGACTTACGGCAACAACTGGCTCAACTGGAGGAGTCTCAAACTCATAACGAGTGGCAACAGATTCAGAACATCATTAAAACCCAAGAAGCTCAGTTGCGCGAGTGTGAACAAGCCTTGAGAAATACCGAGAAACAGCTACAACAGAAGGAGAATCAGCAACAGCGCCTGAGGGATCAACTGACCGAAGGCCACCGCAAAATAGCAGACTATCAAACCCAAATCGAATCTTGGCAACAGCAGCAATCAGCAATTAACACTCAGTTAGAAACACTCACCAAGCAAATTACCGAAACGACCGTTGCCTTAAGGCAGTTAGAGGAAAAATTAGGGCAAGAGAAACAAAAACGCGATCGCACCGAGCAACACCTACAAAAACTGCGCCAACAACACCAAGAAACCTCTTGGCAACAGCAAAAACTTCAAGAAACCCAGTCTGCTAGAGTAGAAAAACTTGCTAGTCTCCAAACTCAACTCCAAGACCAAGCTGCTGAATTACCAGACCCAATACCAGAAATACCTCCAATTGTCAAAAAAAATTCCCCCTCTAGTGATAAAAAAAGCTCAGAGGGAATTGCCCTTGACTCCCTAGCTGCTCAACTAGAACAACTACAAAAGGAACTGCGCAACGGACAGAAACGTCTACAGGCTATGGAACCCGTGAATATGCTGGCCTTAGAAGAATATGACCGAACTCAAGCTCGCCTCCAAGAACTGTCTGAGAAACTCGAAACCATAGCTGGTGAACGTACTGAACTGTTGTTAAGGATAGAAAACTTTACCACCTTGAGATACCGTGCTTTCAAAGAAGCCTTTGATGCCGTCAATGAAAATTTCCAAGCCATCTTTGCTGAACTGTCCGATGGGGATGGTTATTTACAACTCGATGATCCAGAGGACCCCTTTAGCGGTGGACTAAACCTGGTGGCACACCCCAAAGGTAAACCGGTGCGGCGGCTAGCATCTATGTCAGGAGGAGAAAAATCCCTCACAGCCCTTAGCTTTATCTTTGCCCTACAACGCTACCGTCCCTCGCCATTTTATGCTTTTGATGAAGTCGATATGTTTTTGGACGGGGCAAATGTCCAGCGATTAGCTAAAATGATCAAACAACAGGCTAAACTTGCGCAATTTATTGTAGTGAGCTTACGCCGTCCTATGATTGAGTCTGCTCAACGCACCATTGGTGTTACCCAAGCCAGGGGAGCATACACTCAAGTATTGGGTTTAAAACTATCACCCAAAAGTACGGTTAACTAGATAAAATCCCATTGATCAAATCCAGTATTATTGTAAGCATTAAGCCCAAGGCTGATCAGCTATAAGCTATTCATGATTGATTTTGGAGAGAACCGACCCACGAACCCCTCGTCCGAAGGGGGTTATGTAGGAAAAAAAACCGATGTTCAGAGGTTATATATAACCTCTGTAGTCTGTTGATTAACCTCAGGGTGGCATTACCTTAGCTGAAAGCTGATAGCTGAATGCTCACGTAATTAATGCTCACGTATTATTTATTTTTAATCCATCAGGAGTATAGCTCAGGAAAAGCGAGATATAATGACAACGGAACAAATTCGTCCACGCTCCGATATCTTAAATACTCAGGTAATTACCCGTGACAATGGCAAACGCCTCGGAGTCGTCAAGGAGCTCTTGGTAGATATAGACAGACGCCAGGTTGTGGCACTGGGTCTGCGAGACAACCTCCTGGCAGTAGCCGGTATGCCAAAGTACATGCTCCTGAGCAGCATTCGACAATTTGGTGATGTCATCCTGGTAGATGATCAAGACGTTATCGAAGATATTGATGTCGATGCCTATAGTACCCTGATTAACAGCGAAGTGATCACCGAAACCGGTGAACTCTTAGGTCGGGTTAGAGGCTTCAAGTTCAATGTAGAAGATGGCACCGTTTCCGCCCTAATCATTGCATCGATAGGGTTGCCCCAAATACCCGACCAGGTTATTAGTACTTATGAGCTACCCATTGATGAAATTGTCAGCAGTGGTCCAGACCGATTAATTGTATTTGAGGAAGCTCAAGAGCATCTGGTCCAGTTAACCGTCGGGGTATTAGAACGTATGGGGGTTGGCAGACCCCCTTGGGAAAAGGACACAGAAGACCCCTACTATACTCCAACGGCTAGACCAGAAAATCAACTGGGAACCGGGATTCCAATACGTACTCCGATCTCTCAGACAGTAGAGAATGCCAACCGAGCTCAAGATGCCTGGGATGACGATTGGCAAGAGCCAGAACTAGAGCCGATCAGACGAGAAGCACCAGTCCCGAAGAAGTATGTCGAAGCCAGATTAGAAGAAGATAACTGGAGCGATGAACGGGAAGATTCCCCTCAACCAGTGCGCTACGAGCAGCCAGTCTATAGCTCACCTGAGCCTTCTTATGGTAAAACTAACACCCAGGACTATGACAAGTACGAAGTCGAGGGTGATGCCTGGGATGATGACCGCTCCCCAGAGCCTTACAAAGCACCGCGAGTCAACATTCCTGAGAAAAAGAAAGCTCCAGAATACGAAGAAGAGGCTGGTTACTAATACATGATAACTGTTGACAGTTGTTTGTTGACAGTTGTTTGTTGACAGTTGTTTGTTGACAGTTGTTTGTTGACAGTTGTTTGTTGAGGGTTAGGGAACAGATATAGCCTTGATCATAGTTATGAGGTACAGTCAATTTTCCCAACCCCTACTCCCTACTCCCTACTCCCTACTCCCTACTCCCTACTTATTTCTTGGTTAACACAAACAAACTCCCCTGATTCCCCCGTCCAATGCGCAGGTCATTGTCAAGATAAGTGATCTCTAACCAACCCTGTTGGTTGTCCCTATTGATGGGAAAGTCAATAGCTGGGAACTTTTTGCCAGCTTCTATTTGCTCAATGAAATCATTGGCAGAGCTATAGCTCAGCAAGCTTTGTAGACCAATGATAGACCTCTCGAACCTAACATTAACCCGGCATTGAGATACTGGCTCGAAACTAGCACAAACACTGACAACACCTTCGAGATAGGGAATACCAGATAATTCAGCTATGTTGTAAATTTTAGTATCTGAGGTACGAACACATTGGTAGATTTGACCCAGTTGTACCAAGGGAAATCCGTCAAGATTCAAAAGTTCTTGACTCGTAGTATATAGCAGACGCCAGTTACCATCTAGCAAGTCTGGTGCCTCAAGGGGTCGAGGGGTGGGGTTTCTCCCTTCCAGTTGGGTAACTGCTGCGAGTATTGCTGTTTTATCGGTTTTGCTTGCTAATAGACCACGATTCTTTCCTGCGATCGCTTCTAAGAGTTCCGCCTTGCCAATCATAAAATTTCCTCTAGCTGACTGCTAGACTCAAAGTTAAAGGTTTTCACCTCGTCCATATTAGCTGAAGACGCCTATGTACAATCCTGCTCTACGTGAACTACATCGTGATCAACTCGCTGAGGTCATTCCCCTTAAGCAAGAAACTTCCCTTTTAGATTGGTTAGAGTCTAATAATCGCCTGATCCCACGGGAGATTGTAGAGGAAGAAAATCCCCTAGGTGATGACGTAGAAATCTCTGAACTGATGGGGGTAGAGGACAATAGCTACGAGGAGGAGGAAGAAAGTTTGAATTAACACTAACTAGTTTTACCAAATAGTCTAGTTTTAGCGAATAATTTTAGCCGAATTGGAACCGAATGGTAATCAGAAATGATTCACAATGTAACCGTTGCTGAATCATTTCTGAAATTCTGTTTTATAAATCAAATTATAGCAAAAAACCACACCGTTTTGAGCAACTAATTAATTCATTAGCCATGAATTTACTGAGCCGATGTTTACTATTATTGGTAACTCTACTTTAATGGCATCTATCCTTTCATTGATGTCTCTAGTGGTCCAAGCCTACTACTGATTTCGATGCCACCTGGGGAAAAGAGTTTCTCAGTCCCGAACAATTTATCAAAATATTATATAATAACATAAATTCCAAAAGTAATAAATTTTCAGTCATGCTATATAAGTAATTCAGCTCTTAGATTGCTATTATGAGTCGGGGAGACTACTGGTTAGAACGTAATGAGAACTACTTAGCCAAGGCACTGGATTGGCTGCGTCTGCGTTTACAACAGCTGGCTGGAAAGGAAGTCATAGATACAGACATAGAGCAGGCTTATGGGGCAATGGAAACCGTTGCAGCCATAGAGCCATACCCGGCTTTGGTGAATTTAAGTCGGCGGTTTGGACTTTCCCCTTTTGAACAAGGGGTGTTGCTGTTGTGTGCGGGGATAGAACTCGATACCCGCATTGCTGGTTTATGTGCTTTGGCTCAAAACGATGGACAATGTCCCTATGCCACCTTTGCTTTAGCGCTTTCCCTGTTTGACGACCCGATATGGGATGTAGTTTCTCCGGTACGTCCCCTGCGTAAATGGCGATTGATTGAAATTAACCAGGTCGGAAATCAACCTTTAATTACTAGTGCCTTGCGAGCAGATGAGCGAATTGTCAATTACCTCAAAGGCTTAAATTACTTAGATGACCGACTGGCAACCTTAGTAATGACCGTGGAACCCCCCACAGGTAACCTACCTCCTTCTCAGGAAACTATTGTTAAAAAAATTATCAACAACCTCAAACAAGCAAGCTCTGCACCCCATTTACCCATCATTCAGTTATTGGGTACAGATAGTCCGAGTAAGGAGCTAATTGCTGGTCATACCGCTAGCGCTCTGGGAAAGCAACTGTATCGCTTACCCTCTGGGTTACTACCGACCCCAGCGGCAGAATTGGAAACTTTCTTGCGATTGTGGGAGAGGCAAAGTATTCTGATGCCAGTGGTGCTTTACCTCGATGCCCAGGAACAGGAAAACTCCGCAACTACTGGTTCCGCTTCACCACTCCACCGCTTTTTATCACGGTACCACGGTTTGTTGTTCCTCGATACCCAGGAAGCGCGATCGCAGTTAACTAGAGCCAGTGTCACCGTTGATATTACCAAACCTACCCCCCCAGAACAACAAGCAGCTTGGAGCAACTTTCTTGGTGATGCTGGCTTAACAGAAAGTCCCTCCCTTTTAGCGAGTCAGTTTAATCTTAACCTATCAACTATTGAGCAGAATGCCCGGTTAGCACTGGATGAAAAGGTAACAGATAGGGTCGAATTCCATACTTGTCTTTGGCATGCTTGTTTAGTTAGCACTCGTCCGCAATTGGATAACCTGGCGACTCGGATCGATACCAAAGCGACTTGGGATGATCTAGTTTTACCTACAGAAGAAATGGGCTTACTGCATCAAATTGCTGACCAAGTTAACCAACGTCGCCAAGTCTATGAAAATTGGGGATTTGAACGACGGATGAATCGGGGCATGGGTATCAGTGCCTTGTTTGCTGGGGAAAGTGGTACTGGAAAAACGATGGCAGCGGAAGTAATTGCTAATAATTTACAACTAAATCTTTACCGCATTGATCTGTCAGCAGTGGTAAGTAAATATATCGGCGAAACAGAGAAAAACCTGCGACGTGTATTTGATGCTGCGGAAGATGGTGGTGCAATTTTATTTTTCGATGAAGCAGATGCTCTATTTGGGAAACGTAGTGAGGTAAAAGACAGTCATGACCGCTATGCCAATATAGAAATTAATTATCTATTACAGCGGATAGAGTCCTATCGGGGATTGGCAATTTTGGCAACCAATAGGAAGAGTGCTCTAGATCAAGCATTTCTAAGGCGACTGCGGTTTATCATTAACTTTCCTTTCCCTGGTCCGTTGTACCGTAAGCTGATGTGGCAGAAAGTTTTTCCAGAGGAAACACCTTTAGAAGAATTAGATTATGACCGTTTGGGGCGATTTAATTTTAGCGGTGGTAGTATTAATAATATTGCTCTCAATGCAGCTTTTTTGGCAGCCAAGGCAGGTACCCCAGTAACCATGGAATTGGTATTGACAGCCGCACAGACCGAGTTTCGCAAGTTAGACATACTAATTAATCCACGGGATTTTAGGTTATAGGCAGAAGTGGGGAATCGGGAATCGGGAATCGGGAATCGTAACCCACCCCTAACCCCTCCCAGGAGCAGGGCTAATTCATTGTGATGAGAGAAAATTAGGGGGGCCAGAAACTCGCGTAAACTATCAAAGTGACCTCAATATGGAACTCTGATAACATACCGATGAAGATCAATCAATTATGCTGTCAGTCG